>NZ_JBVAYD010000018.1:0-64140 GCF_055413445.1 Lacticaseibacillus sp. 22
AGTATTTTGATGTCTGAAATCCGGCTCCTTTCCGGAAATATTTGGCTTTGCAGTGCTATTTCATGCAACTTGGCACATCTCTGCAGGCATCCTCTTTGGCACATCGGTATTAGGCTTTTCCGAAACAAACCTTTTCTTCAGGTCAGTACCAACCACCTCCGCTCAGTGGCTAACCGGTGGCATATTCGGCATTGAGCGAAGCAATATTACATTGCTGCTGTTCACCTTGCTTATCCTTATTGTCGTCTGGCATTATCGCCAACAATTTAAAGACTTGCATCGTCAGGTTAAGGACTATCAACTCGGTTAACATACCGCTGTGTGACGCTATCAAAAAGGCCGCTATTTAGTTAGAGACCTTTTTTGCTGACGTCAATAAAATTCTCATTCAAACTTTTTGTCGTCCATAGCCTTTCACCGTTGCGCGAATCGCCAATCCTAATGCAACAACTGCAATGCTGTATAAAACGACCATGCCATAGAACTTACTGATCGGGTTCCAGAATAGCGGCCAAAAGACTTGATACAACCAAAAACTGACCACCAACAGACCCCAAAATACGTTGATCCAGATTTTCTTCATCCCTCGCGCCTCCTTGCCATGAACGCGGTGTTGTGTCGCTTAAACCATTGGTGATGCCGGTTCATGATAATATTTGTTGATCAAATGATAGGCCGTCGCTTGTAGTCCGACCATTAATATGATGGTGAAACCAAATAACCATGCCGTCCACAGTAGCGAAACTGGGCCGCTGGTGGCGCTTAAGGCTGTTACCGAAGTCCCCGGTGTGCGGCCAACGATTAAGGTTGGAAAGACGCCAAGGAAAATCGTGTAAATAAAGCTGGCCATCGTTCCAACGCTTAACCAAAACGCAAGCCGTTGCCGCTGGCGGAGGATCGCCCAAGTTTCAACACCAAGAAACACAATCAGTAATAGCAACAGGAGTGAGACGATACCCGGCCGATTGGTGAAGAAGCGCGTGTTAAATGGCAGCAAGACCGCAAATACGCCAACCGCCAGATAAAGTGCCCAAGTCGTGCGCTTCAAGGCCACTGTCAACTGAACCGCAACGTCTTTTTTGACTTTTTTAATCACGCGGGCCAAACCGACATTCAAGCTTAACAAGACGACTAAAATACCTCCCAATAGGCTAAACGGGGTCAGAATATCGCCCATCCCGGCATAGACGAAGCCATTACGAATCGGTACGCCGCTGACTGTCGAGCTAAACACGATCCCGAGTAAAAACGGCGGCATCAAACTGCCAACAAACAGTGCCCAGTCCCAAAACTGATTGTAGTGGCGACTGTGCCATTGATTGCGATAATCAAACGCCACCCCACGAAAGATTAAAAAGAACAACATGAGGAAGATGAGCGGGTAATAGCCGGATGTTAATGCCGAATACCAGCCCGGATACGCCGCAAACATCACGGCAAAGGCAGTAACTGCCCAAGTTTCGTTACCACCCCAGACCGGACCGGTTACCTTCATGATTTGTTGACGCTTGGCTAAATCATCACCCACAAAGAAGGTCGCCATTCCGGCCCCGAAGTCAGCGCCATCAAGTACAAAGAACAACATCAGCTCAGTGGCAATAATCCCAAGAAAAATGACTTGTAAATTCGAAAGACTAGGCATGACTGAACGCCTCCTTGGCAAATGGATCCGGAATTTGGTGTTCTTCCAGATAATTACCGTCAATCTCCGGCAGTCCGCGCGTTACCGTTCGATGCGAAATATAAATCATGGTGCTAACCAGGAACACATCCGCAACGAAAAACATGGCTAGACTCGTTGCCGCTTCAGTAACCGTGAGACTTGGCGAAACTGCATCGTATTGCGTCAACAAACCATAAACCACGAACGGATAACGGCCGACTTCAGCCACAATCCAGCCAGAAGTAAACGTCAGGTACGGCAGCCATAATGTCCACCCCAAAGCGCGCAACGTCTTAGGGTGAGCTTCAATGCCAGACTTGCGCCGATGCAACATAATCGTGGCAAAAAGAGCAAACATCGTGAAGAAATAGCCCGCGTAAACCATGAGATGCATCGTCCAAAACAGCAAAGTGACTGGCGGATAATAATTCATCTGCCCATCGTAAGACTTAGCAACTGTCTTATCGAACTTCGCGTGGTACATCTTAGCAACCGCGTTCATCCCCGGCATAGCTCCGGTAAAAGTATTCTTCCCAAAATAAGTGCCTAAATTCGGAATAGAAACTGCCTTAACCGTCCGATCCTTTTCATTGATCAAAGCTGCCATTGCCCATGGTGCCCCAGTTGTGGCGCTGCCTTCCGTGTTGTAGCGCCCTTCAATCGCCGTAAACTTCATGGGTTGCAACGCTGCCGTGGCGGCTCCTTGATCATCGCCTTGAGCCGGTTGTAAAAAGGCAGCTGGCAACGCGATGAGCAACCCGATCTGCACGGCAATTTTAAACGCCGCTGTATCCCGTTTATGCAGAATCTGCCAAGCAGAAACGCCTGCTGTAACAAAGCCGCCGGTGATCAGAATGGCAAACAAAACATGCAAAAATTCCGGCTGGTACTGCGGATTCTGTAGCAACGTAATCAAACTATTCAACCGCGCGCGGCCGTTTTCCAAGTGAAAGCCATACGGATTCTGCATGAAGGCATTAATTGCAATAATCCAAACCACTGAAAACAGCGATGCCCCTAACATGCCAACACCTAACCAAGCATGGGCGCGCTTTGGCAATTTACCCCAAGTAAACCGCCATAAGCCAATGATGGTCGACTCAATGAAGAACGAAATCATACTTTCAATCGCCAACGATACCCCAGCGACATCGCCCATCAACCGTGTGAATGCCGACCAATTCATCCCAAACTGAAATTCCATAATCAACCCGGTCACAACGCCAGTACCGAAACTAAAGAAGAAGATTCGGCTAAAGAACAGCGTCAACCGACCGAACTTTTCCGTATCCCCACGGCCATAGGCATATAAAAATTCAAAAATCATGGTTGTCAGCAACATGCCGACAGTCGTTGTGACAAACAGAAAATGCGTGATGGCGGTCACCGCAAACTGCATCCGCGATAAATTCGTAACCGCTAGTGGAACCGTCGCTAATGTGAGCCCCATTTTGATCACCTCTGATAATCAAAATCCTAATATGATACCATTTTGTCCTCCTGATCACCGTTATTGTAGAACCAAATCAAATTTTTATATAACGATAAGCTTGTGATTTTATATGCAATTGAAGCACTACCGAACACTGATATATTAGCTATCGTTTGTTCTTAACGCCTTCCCAAAATAACGCATGTTTGCCATAACAAGCATCTCGTTCTGCCAGACGTTCGATATTCATTAATATTTCTATATTTTGCATGAATTCTTTCAATCCGTTAAACTAAATTAGTAATATATCTTGAAAGGAGCTATTTCGATGGCAAAAATTGCTGTACTCGTTACCGATAACTTTGAAGATGCAGAACTGACTTCACCAGTTAAGGCTTTGAAAGATCAGGGGCATGATGTGACCTTGATTGAAACACAAGCAGGTAAACAAATTACCGGTAAGCATGGTGCAACGGCAACCATTGACACAACGATTACCGATGTTAAACCTGAAGACTTTGATGGTTTGCTGCTACCAGGCGGGTTCTCACCAGATGAGCTCCGTGCTGACGATCGGTTCGTTAACTTTGTCAAAGCATTCTTGTTAGATGACAAACCGGTTTTCGCCATCTGCCACGGCCCGCAGTTCTTCATTCAGACTGGTTTAACCAAGGGGCGGACGATGACAGCTTACACCACGGTTCGTCCAGACTTGTACTACGCAGGTGCGATTGTCAAAAATGAACCGGTTGTTGTGGACCACAACTTGGTCACCAGCCGGACACCAGATGACTTGCCGGAATTCAATCAGGCAATGTTAGCCCAGTTAAAATAATTTAAATTTTTCCATAACGCGTTCGCCAGCGCAGAAGTCTGCGTGTAAGGACCTTAGGCGCAATGGCCAAAGCCCGGCCATCACGCTCAAGGCCGCTTATGTTCTGGTTTACGCTCATAACGCGTTCGCCAGCCCAGAAGCCTGCGTGTAAGGACCTTGGGCGCAATGGCCAAAGCCCGGCCATCACGCTCAAGGCCGCTTATGTTCTGGTTTACGCCCATAACGCGCTCCCCGGCGCAGGGATCTGCGTGTAAGGACCTTGAGCGCAATGGCCAAAGCCCGGCCATCACGCTCAAGGCCGCTTACACTCCGATACCTACCCGCGCCGGCTCGCGCTCACCAAAAAAAGGATGCTCCTGCTTTTTAGCGGGAACATCCTTTTTAAATACTTGATTAGTCTTCTGAAACAAATGGCAGAAGACCCATAATCCGCGCTCGCTTGATTGCGATCGTCAGCTTACGTTGGTTCTTAGCGCTGGTGCCGGTTACCCGACGTGGCAAAATCTTGCCTCGTTCTGAGATGAACCGATCCAACAAATTCGTGTCTTTATAATCGATGTATTCGATGTGGTTTGCGGCGATGAAGTCGACTTTACGACGACGACGGCCACCACGGCGTTGTTGTGCCATGAGAATTCCTCCTTCTCTATCAAAGATTCCAAGCGAGTAAGGGGGTTAATATGCATCCCTTACCCTAGATAGTATGACCAAAAGTCAAACGTTAGAATGGCAGATCATCATCGGAAATGTCGATCGGTTTGCCGTTATTGGCAAATGGATCAGGATTAGCAGCATTACCGTTGTTACCTTGGTTCTGACCTGCTGCCGGGTTTTGTCCCGGATTCGATGATGGTGCATTACTTGGGGCGCCTTGAGAGCCAAAGCTAGGCGGATTTTGCGGCTGGTTGTTGCCAAACTGCTGTCCCCCGCCATAGTTCTGATTTCCCTGACCTGCAGGATTAGCAGGTTCGGATGGCCGCTGTTGGGTGGTTGCCCGTGACTCCAGTAACGCAAAGTTTTCAACGACAACTTCAGTCACATAAACTTTCTGTCCTTGCGCATTATCGTAAGTACGTGTTTGAATGTGACCTTCAACACCAACCAATGATCCCTTCTTGGTGAAGTTAGCGAAATTCTCCGCTGACTTACGCCAGATCACACAATTAATGAAGTCGGTTTCCCGTTCGCCGTTTGCACTGCGGAACTGGCGATCAACGGCCAAAGTGAATGAACCGACAGCTGTCCCACTTTGCGTATAGCGCAAGTCAACATCTCTGGTTAAACGACCTGTCAATGCAACACTGTTAAGCATGCCGTAGCGCCCCTTTCAAAAAGTTACAATTAGTCTTCCCGCTTCACGATCATGTGACGCAGAATATCATTGTTGATCTTGGCAAGACGATCAAATTCATTGATCGCTTTGTCATCTTCTGCAGACAAGTTCACGATATGATAGAGACCTTCGTTGTACTTGTTGATCTCATATGCGAGCTTACGCTTTTGCCAATCCTTGGAATCAATGATGCTGGCACCATTTTCCTTCAAAATATTGTCAAAACGTTCAACCAATTCGGTCTTTGCAGCTTCATCCAGATCCGGACGAATGATGTAAGTGACTTCATATTTGGTTTCAGCCATGACGATTCACCTCCTTGTGGACTTTAGGCCCCGGTCGTTTGCCGGAGCAAGGAGTAATAAGGCTACAAAAATAGCCGGATACTCACGAGTTAAAATTGTAGCATAAATCTCCGGCGATTACTACTACTAAAACGGTAAATCATCCGTAGCAATTTCTGCCGGTTCAGCTGGTGCCCCCGGTGGCATACCGTCAGTTCCGGTCGCTTGCATGGAGCCACTACGCCGACTCTCGGTCATGGCACGCGACTCCAGCCAGGCAAAATTATCGACGACTACCGAAGTCCGCCACTGCTGTTCGCCTTGTTTATTCTCGAAATGATTATTGCTGATTCGGCCGGCAATCCCGATCAACGAGCCTTTTGTTGTCGAGCTGGCAAATGTCAGTGCGCGTTTGCCAAAGATCACGCACTCAATAAAATCGGTTTCCCGTTGTCCGGTTTTACTTTTAAAAACCCGATCCACCGCTAACGTAAAGCGTACTAGTTCCAAATCAGCAGCAGTTTTAAACACTTCTGGTTCCTTCGTCAGACGGCCGGTTAAACTCACATTGTTTAACATGATAACTCTCCCCCTCAAATCTCATCGTGCTATTTTTCACTGTCTGCTATACATTACGCAAAACGTGCTATGCTGGATGTAAGCGAATTCAATTTTTGGAGGGATTACGATGCCCGCTTATACGTTAGATCAATTCAGTCGCATGATTGACCATACTAATTTACATGCTGATGCAACCCACGTAGTTTTGAAACGGTTCTAAAGAATTAAGCAATAACCTTAGCACAGATCTTGAGACCAACTGAGAACCTAAATAATCAAGAAAACAAAAGTCAATGTCAAAATCTATATTTCCAGTGAGCCTTTCATACCACCCAGCATAATTATTGTTGCTTATTCAGAACGCTTACTTCTGTTTGCGTGAATTGCTGAAGTGTAATTGGATATCCAACTAACATATTACGTATCTTGTTATTATGGAAATAAGCGAAAGTTGGTGTTCCATGAAACTTAAACGGACTGAGTGATTCCAGAATTTGTTTATAGTCATCAGCTGTCGTCTCCGTGAAACTCTCGTCCATATTCATATAGTATATTGGGTGCTTAGCCTCACTTATAAACTGCTTCAGCGTACGAGAAACTGCTCGACAGTATGGGCACTCCTTAAAACCAAAATAAACGACAAAATCAGAAGAAGCATCCCCACTATTGACTAATTCCAAGTACTGATCAGAGTCAATCTGCTTCACACCATTTATATTGTTTAAATATTCTTTTTCTGTTACCTGGGGTATGTCGGCATCTTCGTGTGCAGATACCCTTATAGGATTCAACAGTAGAGTAAAGGTTATTATTCCGATAAATCCAGCCATTGCAAGTTTAATGATTTTTTTCATTTGAGTTTCACTCCTTTTGAATTTTTTAATCATTCTTCTAAAAAAGCTGACACAAATACGTGTCAGCTTTTTCGCATCCGGCAGGTCTACTACCTTACCACCAGCATGTCGCCCAGTAACCCGCTCCCGTAGCTAAACCACCTGCTCCACCTGCGCCCAGAGCGGTGAGGAATCCACCGGGAAGTCCACCAACGAACCCGCCAACAAAAGCATTTCCCATTGCTTTATTAGCTTCGTTCGCTGAGCATTTACCACGGCCACCATTGATACCTTGGAGTTGATCCTCACCTAAGGCATCGTACAAACTAAGAGTTGTCGTCATCATATTCGCTCCATTTCTTTATTTTTTAGAAAACTAGTTTTCCTATGTATTAATCTAACATCTTAATAAAATATTGTAAACGCTTTTCTTTCCAAAAAAATCTTTATAATACATATTACAGTCTAATAAGGGAGATTAAACACTATGAAAAATGCAAAAAACAAAAATTCCGTTATTGGTATATTTATTTTATTTTCAATCCTGATCTATTTATATGGTAACATCTTCGTCAGTCCAAACAACTGGTTAAACCCTGTTGCGCTCGTTGTTAGCCTTATGATAGGTGGAATCGCTGCAGCGGTGTTTTATCATATGGTTAAAAGAAAAAATAACTAAAAATCATTATATTTATTTTGTGCTTTTCAACTAAAATTGCTCACACTACCAACGTAAAGCGCACTGGTTCCAAATCAGCAGCAGTTTTAAACACTTCTGGTTCCTTCGTCAGACGGCCGGTTAAACTCACATTGTTTAACATGATAACTCTTCCCCTCAAATCTCATCGCTCTATTTTTCACTGTCTGCTATACATTATGTCAAAACTATGATGTTTAACGTAAATGGATTAGCGATCAAAAATTTTGGGGAGCAAGCTACGAGCCGCGTGAAAAACGAGGCACAAAAATACCGTTCGAACTGGCAAACTACCCATTCGAACGGTATTTTCATTGACGCTTCAACGCATCTTGGTTCAGTTAGGCTTCATCGCCATCATCAGGTGCAGGTTTATCAGTCTCCGAACGATCTAACAGTTTGTTAACCTGTTCATCGGCATTGCCTGCATACTGCCCGTCAGCCGGTTGCGCATGTGCATCAGTTGGTCCGGCTTGCGGATCGGTTGGCTGATCCGGTTTGCTGCTGTCATCTGGATCGTCGCTTTCCGGTTCGACCTTAGCCATGGTTGCAACCTTGGCATCATCGTCGACCCGAATCAACCGAACGCCTAGTGTTGCCCGGCCGGTTTGCGACACATTTTGGATATTGAAGCGAATCATGACCCCAGAGTCTGTCATCACCAGAATATCTTCGGTGCCGTCAACTGTCGTAACCCCTGCCAGCGGACCATTCTTCTCAGTAATATTCGCGGTCTTAATCCCTTTACCGCCGCGACCCTTAATCGGATATTCCTTGGCAGCTGTGCGCTTACCGTAGCCTTTTTCGGAAATAACAAAGACTTCGGAATCTGGCTTAAGGATATCGGAGCCAACCACGTAATCGTGATCACGAAGGCGAATGCCGCGAACCCCGGTGGCTGTCCGACCCATTGACCGAACATCCTGTTCCTTAAAGGCCACACTGTAACCCAAGTGCGTGCCGATCAAGATGTTATCCTGCCCAGACGTCAAAATGACATTGTTCAATTCATCTTGATCTTTCAAGTTGAGCGCAATCAGACCGTTGCTGCGGATATTGGCAAATTCCTTGACCGGTGTCCGTTTAACTACACCGTTTTGGGTGACGAAGAATAAATAGCGATCATCATTGTCGCCTTCGTGGACGTTGATCACTGTCTGAATCTTTTCGCCCGCGCCAACACCTAACAGGTTAATGATCGGGATCCCTTTTGCTGTCCGGCTGTATTCTGGAATCTCATAACCCTTGCTGCGGTAAACTTTGCCTTTGTTGGTGAAGAAGAGCAAAACATCATGGGTTGACGTGGAAATCAGGTGTTCGACGAAATCATCGTCATGGACGTTCATCCCTTGAATACCGCGACCACCGCGATTTTGCGTCTTGAATTCACTGGTTGCCAAGCGCTTAACGTAACCGTTGTGACTCAAGGTAATCACGACATCTTCTTGCTCAATCAGATCTTCATCTTCAAGACTCAGCACTTCACCGACCAGCAGTTCAGTCCGGCGCTTGTCACCGAATTTCTTTTGAATATCGAGCAATTCATCATAAATAATCTGGTGAACACGTTCCGGTTTAGCCAGAATATCGGTGTAGTCGGCAATGGCTGCCTCCACATCTTTATACTCGCTTTCAACCTTGTCACGTTCCAGACCGGTCAACCGCACCAGCCGCATGTCCAGGATGGCCTGACTTTGCTTATCGGACAGATTGAACTTGTCCATTAAGATGACTTTAGCTTTATCGCCGGTTTCGGAACTGCGAATAATCGTAATGATTTCATCGATATGATCAAGCGCAATTCGCAAGCCTTCAAGAATATGTTCCCGTGCCTTGGCCTTCTTCAGGTCATATTGCGTCCGCCGCCGAATGACATTTTCCTGGTGATCCAGATAATATTGCAGGATCTGTTTCAGGCTCAATACCTTTGGCGCACCATTGACAATCGCCACCATGTTGAAGGAAAAACCGGTTTGCAGCGGTGTCAGTTTGTAGAGATTATTCAAAATAACCGAAGCACTGGCATCGCGGCGGACATCAATGACAATCCGCATCCCATCACGATCGGATTCATCACGCAAGGTGACAATGCCGTCAATTTTCTTTTCATGGACCAAATCGGCAATTCGTTCCACCATCTTGGCTTTGTTAACCATGTATGGAATTTCGGTAATAACGATCCGTTCGCGCCCGGACTTTTCAGTTTGAACGTCGACTTTACCACGCAACACAATCGTTCCGCGACCGGTTTCGTATGCGTGGCGAATACCGGACTTGCCCATGACAACGCCACCGGTTGGAAAATCGGGTCCCGGCAATGCCTGCATCAAGTCAGCGGTGGTGGCATCAGGATGATCCATCAGCACATGCAAGGCCGAAATCGTTTCCGACAGATTATGCGGCGGAATATTGGTGGTCATCCCAACCGCAATCCCTGTCGCACCGTTGACCAGCAGATTCGGGAAGCGCGCTGGCAAAACAACCGGTTCTTTTTCGGTGCCATCGTAATTATCCTGAAAATCAATCGTGTCTTTGTTGATGTCGCGTAACATTTCGACGGCAATTTTACTCATCCGGGCTTCGGTGTAACGCATCGCCGCCGCACCGTCACCGTCAACCGAGCCAAAGTTCCCGTGGCCGTCAACCAGCATATACCGGTAACTAAAGTCCTGCGCCATTCGGACGAGTCCTTCATAAATCGAGCTGTCACCATGCGGATGGTACTTCCCCATGACATCCCCGACGATCCGCGCACTCTTCTTGTATGGCTTATCCGGTGTGACCCCGAGTTCATTCATGCCATACAGAATCCGGCGCTGAACCGGTTTGAGGCCATCACGTACGTCAGGCAATGCCCGCGCCACAATGACACTCATCGCGTATTCAAGGAATGATTTACGCATTGTTTCGCCGAGATTCACATTCGTAATCCGGCTTTCTTGGCGATCATCCATTAAGCGAAAAGTCTCCTCTCAAAAGTTCTCATTTTACCTGTCTGCATCCTAAAAGCGATCTATCATACGTCAATGTTGTTCGGATCAACAAAGACCGCATTTTCTTCGATAAACTTCCGCCGCGGCTCAACATGATCGCCCATCAGCATTTCAAAAATGCCATCTGCTTGTTCAGCATCTTTTGGCGATACCCGTAAAAGCCGGCGCGTGTCAGGATCCATGGTGGTTTCCCAAAGCTGGCTGGCGTCCATTTCACCAAGCCCTTTGTACCGTTGAATATCCGGCTTCGGACTAGGCGGCAGTTGCCCCAGAATATCCTGTAGCTCTTCATCGGAATCGATGTAACGCATCATTTTACCTTGACGCAGGCGATACAACGGCGGCTGGGCGATGTACACGTAGCCAGCATCAAGCACCGGCCGCATGTAGCGATAAATCAGCGTCAGCAACAACGTCCGAATATGGGCGCCATCGACATCGGCATCGGTCATGATGATCAACTTGTGATAACGGGCCTTGCTAATGTCAAAGTCCTGACCAAAACCGGTGCCCATCGCCGTGAATAACGTTCTGATTTCTTCGTTGGCCAAAATACGTTCCATGGATGCTTTTTCAACATTCAGAATCTTCCCGCGAATTGGCAAAATCGCTTGGGTCAGCCGGCTGCGTCCCGACTTAGCCGAACCGCCCGCGGAATCCCCTTCGACAATGAACAATTCGGAAATTTCCGGATCTTTACTGGTGTTGTCAGCTAACTTCCCTGGCAGATTGGAGATTTCCAAGCCGCTCTTCTTACGCGTTACTTCACGCGCCCGTTTAGCAGCTAAGCGAGCTTTGCTGGCAAGCATGGCCTTGTCAATAATGAGCTTGCCGTCAGCCGGATGTTCCATAAGAAATTTATTGAAGTGATCGGAGAAGGTACGATCAACCACCGTGCGGGCATCCGAGTTCCCCAGTTTGGTCTTGGTCTGGCCTTCAAACTGCGGATCAGGATGCTTGACCGAAACAACTGCGGTTAAGCCTTCCCGAACGTCATCCCCACTGAGCGGATCATCGCTGTCTTTAAGTGCACCGGAACGCCGGGCATAATCATTAATCACCCGCGTCAAGGCCGTCTTAAACCCGGTTTCGTGCGTGCCGCCTTCGTAAGTGTGAATGTTATTGGCAAACGTCAACAGCGTGCTGTGATAGTCATTCGTATACTGCAGCGCGACTTCAACCGTAATGCCTTTATCCTGACCTTCCACATAAATCGGTTCCTGCAGCAGGTTTTCTTTCTTCTTCGTCAGGAAATCAACATAAGATTTCAAGCCGCCTTCATAATGAAACACCAGCTTTTCATGAGTCGCCGCACGCTTATCAGTAAACGTCAGCTTAAGCCCCTTATTCAAAAAGGCCAACTCACGAATCCGCGTTGTCAGGACTTTATCATCAAACGTTGTGGTTTCCGTGAAAATATCCGGATCCGGCTGAAAATGGACCTTGGTCCCATGCTCATGCTCCGGTGCCGGGCCAAGTTCTTTCATCGGCGTGTTAACCTTGCCGCGCACAAAGTCGATGTAATACCGCTTGCCGCCGCGAACAACCGTCACATCCAGATTCGTTGATAGCGCATTGACAACCGAAGCGCCGACACCATGCAAACCGCCGGAGACCTTATAGCCGCCACCGCCAAACTTACCACCGGCATGCAAAACCGTATAAACCGTCTCAAGTGCCGGACGACCGGTTTTTGCCTGAATGTCGACAGGAATCCCGCGGCCATCATCGGTAACGGTCACACTGTTATCCGGGTTGACTTCAACTTCAATTCGCGTTGCAAACCCAGCCAACGCTTCGTCAATCCCGTTATCAATGATTTCCCAAACTAAATGATGCAATCCTTGACTGCTAGTTGAGCCGATGTACATTCCTGGGCGCTTGCGAACCGCTTCGAGTCCTGACAGCACCTGAATTTGACTAGCATCATATTCTGCTGCCAGTTCTTCTTTCTTTTCTTCGGCCGATTCTTTCTTGTCCGTCACTGGTTATCCTCCTCGTATCGTTTACAGTTGCTCACGCCTGCTTCGTCAAAACGCCATCCTGCACCTGAAAAATAGCGGGCGCCGTGATGATTTCCTTTTGAATGCCATCCAGACTGGTCGTTGTCAGAAACGTCTGAACCTTGGCTTGAATGGCCTTCAATAAATGGGTCTGGCGAATAGCGTCAAGTTCAGACAAAACATCATCCAGTAACAAAACCGGATATTCGCCTGTCTGATCCTTCATTAAGTCGATTTCGGCTAACTTAACTGCCAAAGCCGTGGTGCGCTGCTGGCCTTGGCTACCGAAATTAGCAACATCCTTATCATTGACAATAAACAAAACATCATCGCGATGCGGCCCGACCAAACTGGTGCCTTGCTCGATTTCCCGCGACTGCTGCTTTGCAAACAAGGCACCTAATGCTTCATAGACTTGTTCACTATCTTGTCGAAGATCCGCAGCAACCTGAGTCTGATAAGCAAACTGCAACTTTTCGCGTCCCTTGGTAATGTCTTGTTGAATGGCAGCCGCATAATCCGACATGGTCTGCAGCAATTTTGCCCGCGCCGTGATCAGCTCGGCTCCAAACGCCGCCAACGAATCAGTCAAAACGTCTAAATACACAAGATCCTTGGCTTGATGGTATTTCAGCTGTTTTAAGTATGCGTTTCGCTGTTTTAGAAACGTTTTGTATTGGCTCAGATTATAAAGATACTTGGGACTCATCTGGCCAAATTCCATGTCGATAAACCGTCGCCGCCCAGCCGGACTGCCTTTGACAATCGCCAAATCTTCCGGTGCAAACAAAATGACATTAAAATGCCCTAAGTATTGCGACAGTTTTGACTGTTCGATCCGATCAATCCGCGCCCGCTTACCTTGATGACTAATAATTAATTCCAGCTGATGCGTCCCGCTTTGGCGACTGATCTGACCGGAGACGCGCGCAAAATCACTGCCAAAGCGAATCAACTCTTTATCATTGTTGGTCCGATGGCTGCGCGCTAACGCCAATACATAAATCGCTTCAAGCAGATTCGTCTTGCCTTGCGCATTTTCACCGATCAAAACATTGATCTCCGGTGAAAATGCCGTATCGACCGTTGCGTAATTGCGATAGTTTTTTAACGTTAAATGATCCAGCTTCATGCGCTCACGATCACATAGGTCTGATCGGCAACTTTAATCTGATCATGCGGATACAGCTTCCGGCCACGACGGTCTTCAGCTGCCCCGTTCACGGTTACCGGGTGCTCACCCAAATACCACTTAGCCGCACCGCCGCTATCAATCAAACCTGCCTCTTTCAGAAACTGGCCCAATGTCAAAAATGCGGTGGTGATCTTGATGGTTGTCATCGTCGTCGCCCTCCAATCCGAAATGTATCGGCAAACCACCAGAAACGGTGATTTGCCGCTAACGAACACAAATTAATTATACCCTTATACCAAGTAAAAAACAATTCAAAACGGGCATTTAAGCGGCTCTGAGGCAATTTGAGCCTAAGACGCCCCCCTAGACTAAAAACACTTAGAAAGCCCAAAAACAGCCAAATTTTTAGTTTTATCGTTTTTAGCCTAGCCTAAAGCCGTTTTTAGGTGATAAGTGTCTCGAGCTGACACTCAGAGTTGCAGGAATATATTTGATACGCTAATGGTTAGCGTGATTCTGGGTATAACACCTTGGTATGGATCAACTTGTCAAAGCATTTTGGTCGGTTGATGATTACCTGTTGAAATACAACACACCGACCTTGATCACAGCGTTGAAAGCAATAAAAAAGATTCCAGAGCTTTTCACCGCGCTCTAGAATCTTTTTTAATTGGCTCTGTATTTGCGTTTTTCTATTGCTTAGAACGTCCGCACCGGCGTAATCAACTGAATAAACTTCTCTTTATCTTCGGTTGGAACCAAGGTGAATGGCCGCAGCGGTGCCGTAAAGTCAACTTCAATCGCTGTTTGGCCAAAGCCTTGCAGCGCGTCCTTCATGTAATCAGGGTTGAAGGAGATTTCCAGATCCTGACCGGTCAGCTTGTTAAAGCTTAAGACTTCTTCGACATTCCCGACATCTGGCGAATTACCATAGATGGTTGCTCTTTGCTCGCCAATGTTGAGGACTAAACGCACCACGTTATTGCTGCTTTCGTGACTCAGCAAGCTCGCCCGCTGAATGGAAGCCAGCAGTGCCGGCGCATCGAATTCGGCTTGCGTATTGCTGGACGTTGGGATAAGTCGACTTGTGTCTGGATAATTGCCTTCAAGCAACCGCGAATAAAAGGCGGTTTGTCCAAATACAAATAATACCTGATTCTCGGCAATGCGAATTTCGATTTTAGTCACATCGTCACCTAACATGCGACTTAGTTCTGTCAGACTTTTACCGGGAATGATGATGTCGTAATCGATATTACTTGCTGCTGGTAATGTCAGAGTACGTTGCGATAACCGATGCGAATCGGTCGCAACGGCAACGAGTTGATCGCCGGTAATCGTTAAATGCACCCCGGTCAGAATTGGCCGACTTTCCTGATTGGATACGGCGATAACGGTTTGGTTAATCAGTTGGCGTAAGACATCAGCCGGAACAGATAAGGCTTCATCTGCGGTAATTTCCGGTAGACGCGGATAATTGTTCGCATCTTCTCCACGAATCGTAAACTCGGAAGCTCCTGAAGTAATGACCGTCTGAAAATTGTCCTTTACTTCTACTGTCATGGTGCTTTCTGGCAGCCGTTTAACGATTTCGCTGAAGAAGCGCGCTGGTAACACAATTTCACCAGTGCTGCCGATTTGTAAATCGTTACTTTCATCAGCAGCGTTAATGGTTGACTCAATCGAAATGTCAGCATCACTACCGGTCAGCACTAGTCCAGTATCATTGAGCACGATTTTTAACCCTGTCAAAATCGGGATCGTGGTTTTGGTTGAAATAGCCCGGGAAACATCATTCAAGGTTTTCAAGAATGTGGATCGGGTAATCGTAAATTTCATAAGAGCCTCCTGTACGTCGTTTTATATATATAATATAAAGCTTTTAGAGTAATAGTAATAGGGCGTGTTCAAACTGTGGATAACTTTGCGGAACAGCAAATCATGAAGTTATGCACCTGTGGATAAGTGATAGGGACAAAAAGTTCTGTTTCTGGCAGTTGTCCACAAGTGGATTAACCACGATTTTTCAGGATATTGCGGAGTTCGACCACATGTGCTTTTAAATCTTCGTTGGTGGTCATGGCAGCCATGATTTTTTCGTGGGCGTGAATGACAGTCGTGTGATCTTTTCCGCCAATTTCCTGGCCGATTTTCGGTAAGCTATTGTCGGTCATCTCGCGTGCTAAGTACATGGCGATTTGCCGGGGAATGACAATTTGTTTAACCCGCTTTTTGCCTTTTAGATCCTGAACGGTGACTTGAAAATATTTGGCGACCGCATCGAGAATCTGCGGAATGGTGAGTTGTCCGCTACGATCATCGAGTTTAAGGGCTTTTAGTGCATCTGCCGCTAAACTGGTTGTGATGTCCTCGTTCTTCATCGTTGAAAAAGCCTGAACCCGAACCAGCGCCCCTTCAAGATCACGGACGTTACTTTCAATTTGCCCAGCAATGTAAGAAAGCGTGTCATCCGGAATACTGAGATCTTCTGCATTGGCTTTATTGCGTAAGATGGCGATACGGGTTTCAAGATCCGGCGGGGTGACGTCAACGGATAGTCCTTTATTGAAGCGGGATACCAGACGTTCCTGCAACTTGGGAATCTCATTAGGCAGACGATCACTGGTTAGGACAATTTGCTTCATATTTTCGTACAATGTATTAAATGTATGGAAGAACTCTTCTTGCGTGGCTTCTTTGTCACCGAAGAATTGGATATCATCAACCAACAGCAAGTCAACATTTCGGTACTCTTGACGAAATTGTTCTTGCTGTTTTGTTTGGATGGAATTAATGAAGTCATTGGCAAAATTCTCGCTGGTGACATATTTAATGTTGGCAGCGGGATTATTTTCCAAGACCAGATTCCCGATCGCCTGCATCAAATGCGTCTTCCCCAAGCCAACGCCGCCGTAAATAAACAGCGGGTTGTAAGTCGTACCAGGCGCCTCAGCTACTGCTAAAGCCGCCGCGTGAGCCATTTGGTTACCTTTACCAATCACGAAGCGGTCAAAAGTATATTTCGGATTTAAATGCGTTTTTGCCTTAAAGGTGAGTTGTTGGTCATCATCGTCATCGGTTACTTGATGCTGATGCGTGGAAGCGGGCTGCAACTCGTCTTTGGTCATGATGACAGGATCGACTTCTAATTGGGCAAACTCATAGACGCCTTCCACCACTTTGGTAACCAGATTTTTCTCCCAGTAGGCCTTGTGCAAAGATGCAGGTACTTCGATTTCGAGTTTATCTTGGGTCAATTTGACCGGCTTGGCTGTTTGAATCCATGTGCTGTAACCGACTGGGGTCAACTCTTCACGGAATTTATCATTCAGGTAAGCCCAAAGCTCCTCTAAATTGGGCATAAACGCCCCTCCTCTAATAACGGTTGGCATCGGCGTCCCAAAACCGATAGCCAACATTGATGGTAGTCAAACATAATGATTAGCGCACAAAAAGCCAAGGCAACCGCAAAAGTTGTCGACAGGTGGATAAGTGTACACTAGTTTCGATTTAGGTAAAGCCAATCAGTTACCCAAACGCCGCAATAAGCGAGATAACGGCATCATTTAGGCGAATCAGCTTAGCTAGATCATGGATTTTCGGTTAGGGCCAAAAATGTTCTGCAAAAATAAGTTTAGCATTGCAGAAAGGAGTTTTCCACAGAAATCACAGTTTTCCACAAACAAAAAAGTGAAAAAGAAACAGGGTGCGAACAAATTATCCCCAAGGCTGAGGATGATTAAAGCCAAAATCCCCAAATTGCAAGTTATACACAATTTGTCTGTGGAACCAAAACCTTGTAGCCGTAAGTGTTTCACAAGATATGAACAGGCGATTTACAGCCTGTGGATAACTCTATAAACATGGATGTGAACTTGCAAATTACTTGTGCGCAGCCTGTGCATGAAATAAGCTTTGTATTTTAACAACACACAAGTTATCCACAAACCCGATTGCTGCAACTGACCCAGTTCAAATCCTAAAAAGATGTACGATGTCAGTGAAAAAGCCTGTCAAGCGATTTTCGACTTTGACAGTAAATTCCATAAAACATGCGTCCGAAAATTGGACGCGAAATGATCCTGATTAGACGTGGCTTGTTTGTGAATTTCGAACTGGATAACGATCATTAACCAGCCATTTGATTTGTTCGCTGTCGAGGCCTAGAGAATCAAGATAATCTCGATAGTTTGCTCGACGCCATGGATGCGTTATAGCGGGGACTTTCCTAGCTTTTTTAGGGGTGGCGGGTTCAGGCGGTGTTAGATCGAATTTAGCGGAGAAGGCATACTCCCTTGGCACGCAAAAGAGGTCATAAACCTGATCGTCGTCTGTCGTCATATAAAGCTTGCCAGTAAAGCTCTTGATGACTAGTACTTTGGTGTGTGGCGGTAAATAGATAAGCTCGCCATTTCGATGTGGCAGATAGCGCTTGTTTTCAAAGCGGATGCAGTGGCCATGGCCGATGCTGCGTTCATTGGCAATAATCAAGATATTGTCAATTTCCTTTGGGGTTAGTTGCTTCTCAAATACTGACATGTTACTTTTAATGGGCGATGCGAAACGGTTGTTGTGGCGCTTAATAAAGCCGACCAAAAACCGATTGGCATCTGCGATTGTGTTGACGTTATGCAGCCTTAGTTCACTTGTGAGCCGATCTTGAAAAGTCTCCAGAAGCCGTTCTATACGGCCTTTACCTTGTGGAACACTGGTGACCAAAAGTTCTGTTCCAAGCGTTTGGCAGGCATAACCGAAGCGTGTGAGAGGGTTCTCGGTCGAAGGTGAGCCCTCTTTTTTATTGCTGTTAAACACGGTTCGCCGGTCAGTTAGAAATTCAGCTGGAGCGCCATAATTGCGAAGGATTTGGGCAAAAACATGATAGTAACCGCTCAGGGTCTCTTGTTGGGCAAAGTAGCCGCCGACAACATTTCCGGATTGATCATCAATAGCGGCGTGTAAGGTGGCTTTTTGAGTGCCAAACCAGTGTTCACATGAAGCGTCCATTTGAACCAGTTCGCCAGCGTAACGTTTCCGAGGACGTTCTGGGTGGGCTTTGATGTTTTCAACGGCTTCGATAGCTGACAGGGTAGCTTCGTCACGTTTCGAAAGTAGCTCCACCTTTTTCTCTTTGGCTTTTAGCTCGCGTTTGACACGACGCTTGGTGGCCTTGTGCGCTTTAGGAGAAAGAATCTGTTTTTTTCTGAATAAGAGTCGGAGTGAAGATTCGGAGATAGTGATTTGCTCGTCGGTGGTTAAAAATTCATGGAAATGGGCGATGTTGAACCCGGCATATTTATTTGTGTACAGATGAATGATTTGGCGCTCAAGTTGCGCATTGCGTTTGTTGGCAGGCTCACGACCAGCGTTGCCATGGATAAAACCGTCTTTGCCCTGATGCTTGTATAGTTGGATTAAACGGTAAATGGTTCGCTCTGAACGTTTGAGCCTGACTGCTGCGCGTTGAATTGAGGTTTTACCATTAACCACTGCTTTGATAACTCGGTAACGTTCTTCTTCTCTCATCGTTAAGACAACCTTCTTCATGTGATTCCTCCTAGATGTATTCTTCTAAGAGGTTACAGATTTTGTGACACTTTGGCTAACTGCTTACTTAAGACAATATCGCTTGCGATCGACAAAGATGTACGATGTCAGTGAAAAAGCCTTGACGCGGCTTGCTTCCTCGTGTAAACTCGGATGATGTCTGATAATGCAAGTCATCTTAATAAGATAAATCGGTTTTAACTAGGAGGTGTCGTCAATGACAACCAAGCGGACTTTCCAACCAAAGAAACGTCACCGCGAACGTGTTCATGGTTTCATGAAGCGGATGAGCACAAAGAACGGCCGCAAAGTTTTAGCACGCCGTCGCGCTAAAGGACGTAAAGTATTATCTGCCTAAGCCACTGACCGCGTCAGTGGTTTTTTTTAGAGCAGAGCGCGAACCAGCGCGGTTAGAAACCGGAGTATAAGTGGCCTCAGACCCCAATGGCTGGGTTTTGGCCATTGGGGTCTGAGGTCCTTATACGCAGGTTTCTGCGCTGGAGAGCGCGTTTCGGAGCCGTAATTGGTCGGCCGGGTTTTGGCCATTGGGGTTCAGAGGTCCTTATACGCAGGTTTCTGCGCTGGAGAGCGCGTTTCGGAGCCGTCAACAGTTGCAAAAGGCAGCCCTGCTAAGAGCGCGCATCTTCTGCAATCAATCGGTACGTTCTTGAACCACTCGCACCATCACCAAGCGACTAATTAGCACAGCAAAGGCAGTCACCGAAAACGCTTGCCCGCATTTTTTCATGAATGACCCGGCACCGCGGTTAACCCATGCGCTGACACGTCACAACCAATGAACGGCAATGACCCGATTGTTGGTCGTTGTCGTTCATTTGCGTTTATGAGGCTGTTTAGCGGGCTGAAAAGAAACCTGTCGTTAGCCGCTGATACATATAGGAAAACATCTTGTCATCTTGTATACTTAGAACCAGATTGTGAGGGAGCATCATTGCGCAAGTCATATCGGATCAAAAAAGAAGTTGAATTTCAAAATGTGTTTGACCATGGTGATTCGGTTGCCAATCGTAATTTTGTGATCTATCACATGAAACGCGATCAACCGCATTTTCGGGTGGGCATCTCTGTAGGCAAAAAAGTCGGCCACACTGCCGTCATGCGTAATCAGATAAAACGCTATATTCGCCAGAGTCTGTTGGAGCTAAAGCCTGAGATTGATCCCCAGACTGATTTTTTGGTTATCGCGCGTAAGTCCGCTAATCAGCTTGATATGGCTGAGACAAAGAAGAACCTGATACATGTCATGCGGTTGGCGGGCATCCTGAACGAAGATATCGAGGTCATTTGACCATGTTGAGATTAAGAGAGGGATTATTTGTGAAAAATCGTCAATTCAAACGCCTGCTCGTCATTGTGAGCATGCTGAGTCTGGTCTTTCTTCTGACTGCCTGTGGAACGGCACCGGTGTCAGAAAACAGTACCGGATTCTGGGATCGCTATGTGGTTTATACTGCCGGTCAATTTGTTATCTGGCTGGCCAATTTGTTTGGTGGGAATCCTGGTGTCGGGATCATCGCCTTTACCTTAATTATCCGGATTTTGATTTTCCCGTTGAGCTATCTGTCCATCAAGAGCATGGCCAAGCAGCAGGAAATCGCCCCGCAGTTAAAAGAACTACAGAAAAAATACAGTTCAAAAGACACCGAAACCCAAACCAAACTCCGCGACGAGACGCAAAAGCTTTATGCGTCAGCTGGCGTTAACCCGGTGATGGGCTGTTTGCCGATTGTGATCCAGATGCCGTTCCTGATCGCACTATATCAAGCGATTTTACGAACTTCTTCATTGCAATCCGGGACTTTTCTATGGATGAACCTGTCACAACCTGACCCATTGTGGATTATGCAGATTCTGGCAACCTTATTTACTTTGGGAACCAGTATTTTATCGATGATGGCCCAACCGACCCGCAATTCAAGCAGCTGGGTGATGATGATCATTTCACCGGCTATGATTTTTGTATTCTCCGTTACGTTGCCAAGTGCGCTGGCCATTTACTGGGTTGTTACCAACGCCTTTTCAATGGTTCAGCAATTGTTGATTCAAAATCCGTTTAAGATTCGGCGTGAACGTGAAGAAAAAGCACGGGCCGAGAAGGAAAAAGAACGCGCACTTAGAAAAGCGTATAAAAAAGCGACCAAACGGCGTAAATAACAACGGGAGGAAGCAAGATGCCAACCTTTCAAGGCAGTACGATTCAAAGAGCCATCGAGGCCGGACTCAAACAACTTGGCTTACCGCGTGATGCCGTGAGTGTCCAAGTGGTTCAGGAAAATAAGAATGGCTTCCTTGGATTCATGCGCAAGCCAGCGATTGTTAACTTGAAACCACTCGAACCACCGGCAGATCCCGCGCCTGATCCTAAAGCGAAAGAACCTGCCACCGGGAAATCAAGCGCTAGCAAACTAGCGGTGGCGTTAACCGATAGCGCCGGTAAAAAGATTGCCAGCGCATTTAACGACATCACCACTAAAAAGCGCGATAATCAAACGGCGCTGGCCATGGTGCAAAGTTATTTGGAAGATATTACTAGCGGCATGGGGATCAAAACCCAAGTCAGCAGCGAGCGCCAAGGTAATACCGTTACCTTTCAACTCAAAACCAATGAGGAAGGCTTGCTAATCGGCAAACATGGCAAGATTATCAATGCGATTCAATACTTAGCGCAAACCGAGTTTAACCACTATGGTAAAAGCAAGTGGACCATCATGCTGGACGTCGGCGACTATCGCGAACGCCGCCAAGCAACCGTGACCCGCTTAGCTGAACGAACCGCGCGCGAAGTTCTGGCAACCGGCAAAGCCATTTACTTAGACCCAATGCCATCGTTTGAACGCAAGGCGATCCATACAACACTGGCGGACAATCAATACGTCGACACCCATTCCGAAGGCGTCGATCCCCGGCGCTATGTCGTCGTCACCCCCAAACGCCCGTAACTAACTTTTGACAAGTAAGCAACATTTAAGTATGATGATCACAGTTTAATCACGATGAAGTAGTCAAAGTGCTTTATCCAGCCTTTCCCAACGATAAGGAAAGACTGGGTTCTGCGCTTTTTTTGTGAGCGCGACCCGGCGCGGTTAGGGACCGGAGTGTAAGCGGCCTTGGTCGTGATGGCCGGGTCTTGGCCATTGCGACCAAGGTCCTTACACGCAGACTTCTGCGCCAGGGAGCGCGTTATGATCGAGCGCGACCCAGCGTAGGATTCAAACGTCTTACACCAAAGCATCCACTCATTTTCCAACCAACACAGCGATTCTCACATCATCAAAAGGAGTTTTTGCATATGGCGACATCTATTACGGCTTATGACACAATTGCAGCCATCTCGACACCGCCTGGCGAAGGAGCGATTAGTATTGTTCGTTTAAGTGGCGAAACGGCTGTTGCCACTGCCAATAAGGTTTTTAAAGGCAAAGATCTCACCCAAGTTAAAAGTCATACCATTCATTACGGTCATATTGTCGATCCCGAAACCGGTGATTTGATTGATGAAGTCATGGTCAGCGTTATGCTGGCGCCAAAGACGTTCACGCGTGAAGATGTTGTGGAAATTAATTGTCATGGCGGGATCGTGGCGACCAATCGGATTCTGCAATTATTGCTTGGCGAAGGGGCGCGTATGGCTGAGCCGGGGGAATTCACGAAGCGCGCCTTTTTAAACGGCCGCATTGACTTGACCGAGGCGGAATCGGTGATGGATCTGATTCGAGCAAAAACGGATCGCGCCATGCAGGTGGCCGTCAATCAGCTTGATGGGAACCTGCACCATTTAATCAAACAGCTGCGGCAGGAAATTCTTGAAGTGTTGGCTCAAGTCGAAGTTAATATCGACTATCCGGAGTACGATACGGACGAAATGACAACTAAAATGCTTTTGGAAAAGGCCCAAACCGTCAAAAAGGCGATCGAGCAGCTCCTAACTACCGCCAGTCAGGGAAAAGTGTTGCGCGAAGGCTTGGCCACTGCCATTGTCGGCCGGCCAAATGTTGGAAAAAGCTCGTTACTGAATCACATGTTGCACGAAGACAAGGCGATTGTGACGGACGTTGCCGGTACGACGCGCGATGTCCTTGAAGAATACGTCAATGTTCGCGGGGTTCCGTTGAAGCTTGTTGATACAGCCGGAATTCACGACACCACCGATAAAGTCGAAAAAATCGGCGTGGAACGTTCCCGGCAGGCAATTACGCAGGCAGATCTGATTTTACTGGTCTTGGATCAAAGCGAGCCGCTGACAACGGAAGACAAGCAGCTGCTTGCGGCAACGGCTGATAAGAAACGGATCATCGTGTTGAACAAACAGGATTTGCCTGCGCGTTTAGACACGGCGGCGTTGCTGCAATTGGTTGATGCCGATGAAATCATCAAAACCGCCATTCCAACTAGTGATGGCATGGATGCACTGGATGAGCGAATTGCCAAACTCTTCTTTGGCGGCATTGAAAATAGTCAGGGAACAGTCATGGTCTCCAACGCGCGCCAAATCGGCCTATTGCGGCAAGCTAGCAAAAGCCTGGACGCGGTCATGGCCGGGATTCATGCCGGGATGCCGATTGATTTAGTGCAAATTGATATGACCGCGGCCTGGGACAAGCTTGGCGAAATTACTGGCGAAAGTGCCCCAGATGAATTAATTACCCAGCTATTCAGTCAGTTCTGTCTGGGTAAGTAGCGCATGGGCGTGTGAAAAACAGATGCTTGGAGGAAAACAGATGCCTGAAGTAAAGAAATTTGAAGCCGGCACTTATGATGTCATCGTTGTCGGTGCTGGTCACGCTGGTTGTGAAGCGGCCTTGGCTGCGGCACGTATGGGCGAAAAGACATTATTACTGACAATCAGCCTGGAAATGTTGGCATTTATGCCATGTAATCCCAGCTTAGGCGGTCCGGCCAAAGGAATTGTAGTTCGTGAAATTGATGCCCTCGGCGGTGAAATGGGGAAGAATATTGATCGGACGTACATCCAGATGCGCATGCTCAACACGGGTAAAGGTCCGGCAGTGCGCGCATTACGTGCCCAAGCGGATAAAGCGGCTTATCACCGCAGTATGAAACACGTCATTGAAGACACGCCGCATTTGGATTTACGGCAGGGACTCGCTACCGAAGTGCTGGTCGAAGATGGTAAGGCAGTCGGCATCGTGGCGGCTACCGGGGCGATTTATCGCGCCAAAAGTATTGTGTTAACGGCTGGCACCAGTTCCCGCGGTAAAATTATTATCGGCGAACTCATGTATAGTTCCGGCCCTAATAACAGTCTGCCAAGCATTAAGCTTTCTGAAAACCTGGAGCAGCTGGGCTTTAAACTGCGCCGCTTCAAAACCGGAACCCCGCCGCGTGTTAACGGCAATACGATTGACTTTTCCAAAACCGAAGAACAGCCAGGCGATAAAACACCGAATCATTTTAGTTTTACAACGCCGGATTCGGTTTATCTCAAAGATCAGTTGAGTTGTTGGATGACTTACACCAACGCGACGACCCATCAGATTATTCGGGAGAATCTGGATCGCGCGCCGATGTTTTCCGGTGTGATTAAGGGAGTTGGCCCGCGTTACTGTCCATCCATTGAAGATAAAATTGTTCGCTTCGCCGATAAGCCGCGGCATCAATTATTCTTGGAACCTGAAGGCCGCGACACCTCGGAATATTATGTGGGGGACTTTTCAACGTCCATGCCCGAAGAAATCCAGTTGAAAATGCTGCATAGTGTGGCGGGATTGGAGCATGCCGAACTCATGCGCGCCGGTTATGCCATCGAGTATGATGTCATTGAACCGTGGCAGTTGAAAGCAACGTTGGAAACTAAGGTTGTGGAGAATTTGTATACCGCCGGACAAATGAACGGTACCAGTGGTTATGAAGAAGCAGCCGGTCAGGGAATTGTGGCCGGGATTAATGCTGCCCGCCGCGCTCAAGGCAAAGGTCCCTTCACGTTGAAGCGTTCAGATGCTTATATTGGCGTGATGATAGATGATCTCGTGACAAAAGGAACGAATGAACCGTATCGTTTGTTAACCAGCCGCGCCGAGTATCGGTTGTTACTGCGTCATGACAATGCGGATCTGCGCTTAACGCCAATGGGACATGAACTTGGCCTGATTAGTGATCAACGCTATGCTGACTTTTTGGCTAAGCGTCAAGCCATTACCGATGAATTAGCGCGCCTTGAGCACACCCGCCTGAAGCCCAAGGATGTCAACCCGTGGCTTGAAGCTCATCATTTTGCCCCTCTTAAAGATGGGGTCTTAGCCAGCGACTTCTTAAAGCGTCCGGAAATCAATTATCAGACGCTAGAACAGTTCTTACCGGAAAACCCAACCTTGGATCATCGGGTGATTGAACAGGTTGAGATCCAAATCAAATACGCCGGCTACATTGCCAAAGAAGAAGCCAGTGTGGCCAAGTTGAAGCGGCTTGAAGGCAAAAAGATTCCGGCACGTATCAACTACGAAGCAATCAATGGCTTAGCAACCGAGGCACGGCAAAAGCTGGTTAAGATTCAACCGGAAACCATTGCCCAAGCAAGCCGAATCAGTGGCGTTAATCCGGCTGATGTCGCTATTTTGTCCGTGTATATTGAGCAGGGACGAATTAGTAAGGTGGCACAGTAACGGGTTGCTGGAGAAGGTACTAAGAATATTTGTATTAAAAAAACCGCGGTCAGTGTGATCGCGGTTTTTTTGAACCCAGAGCTGCTCCCGGTAGATTCGTTACACCTATGCAAAACACCATGGCGATTAGCTAGTAAGCGATGCACCCAGTAAGTTCTTCTTTACGTGAATCCCGTTTTCTTTGGCTAACGCGCTATCATAATGGTGAGCGACTTCGATGACAATTGAAGGGAGTGAGTACATTAATTTTCTGATCTTATAAGCATTCGCGTCATCTAGGTTTGCCGAGATTTCATCGAATAAGAAGATGGGGCTTTGTCTTAATAATCCACGAGCAATCGCGATTCTTTGCGCCTGCCCGCCTGATAAATTGGAGCCATTGTCGCGGATGTGTGTTTCCAACGCATTGTTGCCTAGTTCGCGACCTAAGCCGACTAAATTTAAAATATGATGAAGCGTTTCATCCGAGTAATTTTGATACAACGTAATATTTTCACGCAAAGTTGCATTAAACAACCATACGTCTTGGGAAACCAGAACAAAATCACCTGTAGTAATCGGGCGCCCCTGGAAGCGAATCGAGCCGTTTGTCGGTTTTATTCGTCCGGTAATGGTCTTTAACAGCGTTGACTTACCAATACCAGAGGGACCGGTTACAATGATTTTTTCACCTGGAGCCAGAGTTAGGTTTAGATGGTTGAATATAACGTGCTGGTCACGCTGAACCGATAAGTTATTAATTGCTAATGTTTTCGGTTCTTTGGCGGCGGGCTGAGATTCCTTGGCGTTAGGCGTAAGAAAGACATTTTTGACAATAGGCACGCGTCGTAACTTTTCAGTGCTGACAATCTTGGTTTGAATCTGCGTGAGTTGGCGAATACCACTGATTACGGAGTCTGCGGTTAAAGTTAACGTCACAATAATGCCTTTAGTGACACCGAACCACCCATTTCTTAAAAAGATAATGCCAATAAAGATAGGGGATAAATAGGCAAAAATGGCAAACGACCACGATACAAATTGAATCCAGTACTGATACGTATTCATTCGTTCATACTCTGCTTCTTCATGGTTAAGCTTGTTGTTAAAGCGAGCATAAAAGGCGGGTCCGGCCCCAAAATTAATGATGTCAAATCTGCCGCGAAATAAGTCCTTAATGATGAGCATCAAATCAGCATTGGCATGTGTCCATTTCTCGGTTTGGCGCGTCAGTTTATTTCTGCCAAAAGCGCTGGGCAATAGCGATATTAATGAAAACAGTAGATAAATTAAACTTAAAACGAAATTGAGTTTGAGTAGGACAATCACTGATCCAATCAAAGTAATACTGCTTTGAAGGACTGTTAGCAACGACTCAAAGTAGCTTTGTTCAACTTGTTTGGCTACACCGTCAACACGGTTAATGACGTCGGATACTTCAGATGACTCGGAAAGTGACTTCGAAAGGGCATCATCAAAATAGTCCTTCTTTAGTGCTTGGTTAAGTAACCTAATGGCTCGTTGTCCGGCTTTGACAAAGTAATATTCTGCAACGGCAGTGATCGCAAAGGAACCAACAGCAAAGAAAATGAATTCAGCTAGCTTCAGGTTATCCGAAAAGTCAAGTTCAACAAGCTGGCCCAAAACCAAGCCTGACAAAAGTTGCTGGAAAGCACTGGCAAGCGCGAAACAAACAAGTTTGACTTTTAATAAGGCGGGTAATTGATGCGACACCCAACGCAAATTGATTTTTCTGTATGTATTCATTTTAATTACTCCTTGCACGCTATCAAAAACCGTTGCTAAAGCGGAGTCGCAAAATCGAAGGGAGTGTATCAGTATATGGACGAAAACGACTCCTAAAGATATTAGTTACCAGTCAACCCCTTTTTTTGAGATTGTCAAGATGAACCGCGAACAAATTGCTGAACTAGGGATTAAACGAGCAGAAGTTGCCCTGTGAAAACAAATAAATTTATATTATGCTGGAAGCAGTATTAGCTATACCACCTAGTCAATTTTCAAGTGTCGTTCGTGCCCGTAATTAAAAGGAGTTGTCCAATTTGATGAAGCAAAGTCTAGTCCAGTCCGTGTGGTTTGTTTTCCTGTTGATCCTAGCTTTTGTGCCTATTTTCGGCATTTTACCCGGTGTTTATCTCTTGGTAACCAGTCAACATGCAGCTAACTTGCAGCCGATGAAGGGATGGATCAAAGGGGCGCTTGTTACTCAGGGATGTTACGTGGTCGCACTGCTTTTAATCGCGTTCTTCTTCGTCCCGCGGTAAGCTTCATTCGTGTGTCGCCGATAACCTGTGAGGCAGGGTTTTTGTGCTAGAGGCAAAACCTTGGTATCCTGAGAGCGGTCAGCGATATTCGCGATGAATGGCGACCAATCGCAGGCACAAATTTGTGAGGTATACCGATATGATCGCTTTTTTACCCCGGATCTTGTTGTCTGGGCTCATGCTACTGATGGTTGTTATGTTGGTACTCTGGCTGTTTGCTATTTGGAAGAAAAGCCAGTTTTCGCTCCTGTTGAAATGCGCGCTGACGCTGTTGATCGTCGTGCTGATGCTGGCAGCATTTTATGTCATTTTAGGCATTTTATTGTTTGCAGTTAATACGCCTTAGTTGGATGAACATAACATATGCTGAGAAAAAGTGTTTGCTTAGGCGGGCACTTTTTTCATTGGTTAATGAAAGAAACCAATGAAACTAATTTTCGACTTTGTTAGTACGTTTCAATAAAAAACATGGCGGGTTGCTTGCTACTGACGCGAAAAAAGCCGACAATTAGTAAAACGCCATGCGATAACGCGGTAAGGAGCAAGGGATCATGAGCCAGCCTGATACAGAGGAAATCTTAGAGGTATGCGGCAAGGTCGGGGAGATCATGCTCAATGCGGGCGCGGAGACGTCCCGCATTGAGACGACGGTTGAATATATTGGCCATGCTGCCGGTGCCAAGGTGGCTTGTTATGCAACTATTACAGCTGTTTTTGTCAGTTTGGAGAATGAAAGCCGCACGCGATTGATCAAATCCTCTTTGGGTGGGTTTAATTTACAGAAAGTCGATGAATTGAATCAGCTTTCCCGTGAGTTTGTGGCTCATCAGATTACGTTTGATGCTCTGAAACAAGAAGTGGCCCGGATTGAGCGGCAAGTGATTAATTTTCCTTGGTGGGCGCGGATACTTGGTGCCGGCTGGGTGTCGGTGGCGCCGATGCTGCTTTTTAAAGCGACCAATGGCGACTTGGCCTGGGCTTTTTTTGTCGGGATCTTTGGTTATCTTGCGGCTGAGTTGGTTGCCCGGAAAACGACGACACCCTACTTTAAGGAAGCAACAGGTGCGTTTGTGGTGGCTATTTTAGCGGAGTTGCTGGCTAATATTGGCTGGGGTGCCAGTTCGGGGAACATCATTATCAGTGCCTTGATGCCGTTGGTGCCAGGGGTGGCGATTACCAATGCGATTCGGGAAATCTTGTCGCGTCAGATTATTAGCGGCATTGTCCGAACAGTTGATGCGGTTTTTGTTGCCGGGGCGATTGGTTCTGGCGTTGTCATTGCCATTGTGTTGACCCAAGTCATAGGGGGACGGTAACGTGCGATTACTGGTTGAGTTTATCGTGAGTGTTTTATCAAGCATTGGTTTTGGCGTGATCACCAATATTCCTAAACGGGCATTGCTACCGGCAGGCATTACGGGTGGCGTGTCGTGGTGTGCGTATTGGCTGATTAGTCTTCAGGATCATAGCCTAGTGTTGCCTAACTTTACCGCAACCGTGGTGATTGGCTTGTTAGGTAATTATTTTGCCATCCGTCATCGGGTGCCGGTCAATACCATTTACATACCAAGCTTAGTCTCACTTGTCCCAGGCGGCATTGCGTATCTAGGCGCGCGTAGTTTTACCATGGGAAAAGCCGCGAGTGCAGCCCAGCAGATTTATAATGTCATCTTGATTGCCATGGCCTTGGCAGTCGGGTTTGTCGTGGCGGAGGTTATTTTCAAAGCCATGCGCCCATTTTTGATTCGCTTCATTGCTAAGTTACCTAAAGTTCAGACAAAATCACGGAGGGGAAAATCAGCATGAGTTTATTGGCAACCTTGTTACAGGCGCTGGATGACGATGAACAGGAAATGATTGCGATTCGCCGGCAGCTGCATGCACATCCGGAAGTATCGTTTCACGAGAAACAAACGGCTGCTTATATCAAAGCCTATTACGCTGCGTTGGATATGCCAGTCGTGCCATGTGGTGACGGTTATGGCATGTACGTCGATATTGAAGGCGGGCAGCCGGGGCCGAAATTGGCGTTACGGGCGGACTTTGATGCGTTGGCGATTCAGGAAGATAATGAGCTCCCGTTTAAATCGCAAAATCCCGGGGTCATGCACGCTTGCGGCCATGATGCGCACACGGCTTACTTATTGGTATTGGCCAAGGAATTGAACAAAATTAAAACCCAACTGTCAGGTTCAATTCGGATCATTCATCAACCTGCAGAAGAAGTATCGCCTGGTGGGGCAAAAGGCATGATTGCAGCTGGGGTCTTAGAGGGGGTTACGAATGTCATCGGGGTTCATGTGATGTCGTCAATGCCAACGGGACTCATCGGCTATCATACCGGCGCAACCCAAACTGGCCGGGCCAATTTTACCGATACGATTATCGGCAAAGGCGGCCACGCTTCCATGCCGCATTTGAGCAACGATGCGATTGTGGCTGGCAGTTATTTGGTCACGGCGCTCCAAACCATCGTATCGCGGCGAATCGATCCTTTTGATACGGCCAGCGTCACGATCGGTTCGTTTGACGGGGTTGGCTCATTTAACGCCATCAAACAGGCGGTGGTGTTAAAAGGCGACGTGCGCGTGATGAAGGAAAGTACCCGGCAGATAATTCATCAGCAAATTGTGACGATGAATCACGGGTTAGAAGCCATGTTTGGGGTACAAACCAAGCTGGATTATGACGACAATTATCCGGTTTTGATCAATGATGCGACGTTGACGAATCAGGCCATGGCAGCGATCAAAGCAGCCAAGATTCCCCAAATCACGGCGATCAAGGATACCGGCGTCCAGGATCCGTCTGAAGATTTTGCTTATTTTGCGCAGAAGGTTCCGAGCAGCTTCTTCTACATCGGCTGTCAGCTGCCTGATGGCTCAAACCATCCCCACCACAGTCCTGACTTTATGCTGGACGAAGATGCCATTCTAATCGCGGCCAAGGCTGTAGCTGCTGCGACATTGGGGTATTTGGATCAAAATAAAACCGTACAGTAGTGGCAAAAAATTAGTTGCAAGCGGCTGATGCCTTTGACATTATGAGATAATACGGGATAAAGTTATGCGGCGAGCTGCTAAGGAGATTAGTTTGGACTAGAAAAAAGAATCGAAGCACTTTGCTGCGATTCTTTTTAAGTTGGAATTGTTTGCCAAATACTGCAATTCAAGTTCATTTTGTTCCCTTCGCTTATCCTATTCATGATTTCTGGTCTTCGTCTGCGAATCGCTTGGTCAATATTTCTATTATTGTAACAACTATCCAAATTATTGGGACTATTGTTAATATATTTAAAAGAGATTGCATCAATGTCGCACCAAGCAGCATTCCGAGACCAATATTGGCCAAGGCAAGAATCACCCAAAAGACAAGCTTAAAAACAGGTTTGCTAAACATCAAAAGCTGCGCCTCCGACACCATCCAAATGATCCAATCTCTCAATAACTTCCGGATTTTTGGATTTTGCACCTGATCCTGCGACACTGGCACCGGTGAGGTACTTTTGCGCACCAATGTGGTTAATGGTTTGTCGTTTGGCTGCCTTCACAATAGTAGCGTTCTTCATGTACGTTTCCCTCGTTGATCAATACATGACGTTGCTTTCTTGTCATTAAAGCGCCGGTTTCCTTACGCCTAATATAGAACAACAGATCGGTAACGGGACAAAAATATTTTAACGTTGGGTTTTCCGGAATAATCGTCATTTTTTGGAACAAATAAACGTTAAATCGAGTTTTCTCTACGTTAATTTAAGGAAAAATTCAAGCATGTGATGATGTACTGTACGGTCGAGATTTCAGGTCTTTGAGCCAGACTCTCAGTAGTGAAACGAACAAAACAAATCTAGCCGCAGATGTTATACGGAGGATTAAAAAAGCCTTAGTGAGCATTTCCTCACTAAGGCTTTTCAAATTAACTAACCTGTTGAACATATCGTTTGATTATGCAGCCGCTTCACTCGTAACTGCTTCGACTTTTTCCATTGCAGCCGCAACTTTTTGCGGCGTCAAAGATTTGTCGACCAAGATGAAGGTTTCTTCTGGCTTGGCTGCAAATTCGGCTACTTGAAGGATTTTTTCAGCAACATTTTCGGTAACGTGTAAATCTTCAAGGTTTGTCGGCAGACCAATTTTTTCATAGAAAGGCAATAATGATCGGATCTCGTCATCATCACCGGTTTCGGCCAGCTGAACCAAGATACCATAAGCCACTTTGGAGCCATGTAAAACAGCGTGGGTTTCCGGCAAATATGAAAGTCCGTTATGCGTCGCGTGGGCACCTGCAGCACGGCCGTCAATACCGCCAAAGCCACCGACTTCACCAGCAAGACCGATGATGGTGTCAGCAACTGCTTCAAACGCTGGTGTATCACGACCGGCATCAAGATCAGCTAAGGCTTGCTCGGCGTTTTTAAACAGAATTGCCTGAATGGTCTTGGCGGAGGCGCGACTCAATTGACCGTAAGCATTCAGTTGATCGACTTTGTGGCGGGTGATGCCGTCCATTTCGTACCACTTGGCAAGCGTGTCGCCAATCCCGGCAACGAAAAAGTCGTGCGGTGTGCTAAGCAGTAGGTTGTAATCGACCAAGGTGATGTAGGCTGACTTTTTAAAATATTCTACGTAACTGAAGGTGTGGCCCTGCGCATGATAAATGGCGGCCAAGGGCGTGAAGGGTGCACAGTTAGAGGCGAGGGTAGGGATGCTGACGAGTTCAGCCCCCAAAGTTTCAGCCGCGACTTTCGCGGTGTCGATCAAGCGGCCGGCACCAATACCCACCACGGCATCGGCTTGACCGATTTCGGCAGCCAAGGCATGACCGTTCTCGTCACTGGCAGAGCCATCATAATGATAAACCGGTAAGTTCAACTTGCCAGGATAAGCTTTGGTGAAGGCCGCGAAACTTTTCTCGCCAGTAATGACGACTGGTTTGGTAAAATCCTTTAAGATCGTATCCAAGTAGGCGAGTGCCCCCGTCTCACTGACAAACCGATTAGCGCCGGGACGCAATTCTAAATCCAGCTTCATCGACAAAACCCCTCTCATGTAAATCTCATTTAATGTGATAATTGTTAACATACGCGATGTTATCAATGAAGTCAACCTTAATTTTTAAAAGTTGGCAAATCCCGTGACGTAAGGAAAGAAAGTATGGCGGAAAAAACAAAATGCTTGACATTTCCCAGCGACGCAGATAAACTGCTTTCAACTTTAAAAATAACTGATAAAATGATGAAACATCATGAAGTGGAGAGTAATCAGCAACGCAGCTTTAGAGAGTCGATGGCAGGTGGAAATCGATGCAGGCGTCTGATGAAAATGACCGCGGAATGGATTCGGCGATGAGTCGGGTACGCATTAGGCCTGCGTTAAACGGTCTCGGTGTCAACAGGCATCGTAGAGGTTACACGGTAACGAACCAGGGTGGTACCCCGACACTGTCGGCCCTGCTGAATCAATTTTTTGATTCAGCAGGGCCCTTTTTTGTTAAGCGTGAGCAGGAGCGCTTAGAAGTCGGAGTGTAAGCGGCCTCAGTCGTGATGACCCGGGTTTGGTCATTACGACTGAGGTCCTTACACGCAGACTTCTGCGCAGGGAGGAAGGCGTTATGGCTTGAGCACCAGCCGACCCTAGTGACCATGTTATCTTTTTCGTTTTCTTAACCCGCTCATCCCGTCCATCACTCTTATCAGTAACGCAAACACACCCATGCGCATATAAAACGCATGACAACAAGGAGGCATTTTTAATGAAGAAATGGTTGAAGTTAGGGTTTTCAGCGGTCGTTGCGCTCAGTCTTGTGGTGATTCTAACGGCATGTGGCACAAGTCAAGCTAGCAGCAAGTCTGCCACTGATCAATTGTCGGACAAAACAATTACGGTGGGTGTCACAGCCGGCCCGCACGAACTGATTATGAAACAGGTCGCAAAATTGGCTCAAAAAGACGGTTTGACGATCAAGTTGAAGCAGTTTACCGACTATAACAGTCCGAATGTGGCGTTAAACGATGGCGATTTAGGCGCAAACAGCTATCAGACCCTACCTTTTTTAAAGGAACAGATTAAGTCCAAGAACTTTAAGATTACGCAGGTTTTCAAGACCGTTGCGTTTCCGATGGGCGTTTATTCCAAGAAGATTAAGGATTTGAAGGCACTCAAAAAAGGCGATTCGATTGCGGTACCAAACGACCCGTCTAACGAGTTACGAGCGCTGCAACTTTTCGAAGCTGCTGGTGTTATTAAGCTCAAGGCCGGTATCAGTCAGAAGGCAACTAAGGCCGATGTCGTCTCCAATCCGTTGGGGCTGAAAATTGAAGAACTGGAAGCATCACAGTTGCCGACCCACTTACAGGATGTGGCCGCTGCTGCAATCAATACGAATTTTGCATTTGATGCCGGTCTCACAATCAATCAAGATGCAATTTACCATGAAAAGACGACGAACAACCCTTATCCAAATTATTTTGTTGTCCAGACCAAACATCGTAACGACAAAGTGATTAAGCAAATCAAAAAATATTATCAAAGTCAAACGATTAAAGATTACATCGCTAAGAAATTTAAGGGCTCCATTGTCCCGGCATTTTAGTGAAGCAATCAACCAAAAGAGGGATTGAAATGGCGCAATTAACAATCGCATTAGCCCAAATAGACATTGCATTTGGTCAACCGGAGAAGAATTTTCAGACGGTTGCCACTGCCGTTGCTGAAGCGGCACAACAAGGGGCTGAGGTCGTTGTATTGCCGGAAATGTGGAATACCGGCTATGATCTCGAACATCTGGCCACCACGGCGGATCCGGATGGGTTGCGGACGAAGGCGTTCTTGAGTGCGCTCGCCCAGCAGTATCATCTGGCAATTGTTGGCGGGTCAGTTGCAGCAGCCGAAAGTGGGCGCTTTTATAACCGGAGTTTGACGGTTGATCATCATGGCCGGCAGCTTGCCAAGTACGATAAGGTGCATCGGTTTCGCTTAATGAATGAAGAAAAGTTTATCACAGCCGGAGCAACGGCAGATCATTTTACCCTCGGTGTTCCGGCCAGTGTGGCAATTTGTTATGACTTGCGCTTTCCCGAGTGGTTCCGGCGCATGGCCAGCGATGGGACCCAGCTGTTCTTTCTCCCGGCAGAATGGCCAACACCAAGATTGCCGCAATTTAATGCCTTGCTAGCAGCACGCGCCATTGAAAATCAGGCATATGTGGTCGCGGTGAATCGTGTCGGTAACGATCCGAACAATGCATTTGGCGGACAAAGCCAGGTGGTTGATCCTTTTGGTGAACGGCTGTTGAAGTTAGACGATCAGCCACAGGTGGGGATTGTGACAATTGACCTTGATCGCATTGGGGCCGCACGCCAGCAGATCCCGGTTTTCACGGATCGCCGGCCGGAACTTTATTAAGCCGTCAGTAAAGGTCGCATCGTTGGGCAATCGTTCATGCTAATTTATTAAAAAGGGGCTTATCCAGTGACATTTTCAGAATCAGAGGTGCTTCAGGCACTGCCGAAGCAATTTTTTGCCAGTTTAGTCAAACATGTCAATGAACGGATTGCGGCTGGTCATGACGTGATTAATTTGGGTCAAGGCAATCCGGATCAGCCGACACCCGAAAATATTGTTCACGCGACGCAACAGGCAGTAGCGCGGCCCGGGAACCATAAATATTCGCTTTTTCGCGGACTGCCGACATTTAAGCAAGCAGCGGCCGAGTTCTATGCGCGGGAATATGGCGTGACATTGGATCCGGAGAAGGAGATAGCGGTTTTGGGCGGTTCCAAAATCGGCTTGGTCGAATTACCGCTTGCACTCATGAATCCCGGGGAAACAATTCTCTTGCCGGACCCGGGCTACCCGGATTATCTATCGGGAGTGACGTTAGCGCGCGTGAAATTAGCCTTAATGACGTTGACCGCCGAAAATAATTGGTTGCCTGATTATACGAAAATTAAACCGGAAGTGGCCGCGGCTGCTAAACTGCTGTATCTGAATTATCCTAATAATCCGACAACCGCGGTGGCTACCCCGGAATTTTATGACGAGACGATCGCCTTTGCCAAGGCCCATCAGATTGGGATTGTCAGTGATTTTGCTTACGGTGCGCTTGGATTTGATGGCCAGCGTCCGGTGAGCTTCCTGCAGCAGCCTGGTGCCAAAGATGTCGGCATTGAGCTATACACGCTGTCCAAGACATACAATATGGCGGGATGGCGGTTGGCCTTTGCTGCTGGCAATGCTGACATGATTGAAGCGATTAATCTGATTCAGGATCATCTGTTCGTCTCGGTTTTTCCGGCGATTCAGGAAGCAGGGATTGAAGCACTGCTCGGTGATCAAACGTCAGTCCCGGCACTGGTCGACTTGTATCAACAACGGCGCGATGTCTGGTTTTCTGCCACCACCGCGATTGGTTGGCATGGTAAAAGTTCACCGGGGACTTTTTACGCATGGATGCCGGTACCAGCTGGATATACCAGTCAGACGTTCACCGAGTTATTGCTCGATCAGGCGGATGTGGCGGTTGCGGCTGGTAACGGATTCGGTCGCCATGGAGAAGGCTACGTCCGAATCGGCTTACTTACGAGTCCGCAGAGGTTGCAGGAAGCGGCGGAACGGATTGGAAGGTTGGGGTTATTTTAAAAGGTACGCTACTCGATTCGAACTAATGAATTGCGTAGCGTTTTTTAGTTACTGGGCATTTAGAATGATGAGGGGCATTCTTGAGAGGCTTTTGATAACGATTGTGAAAATGATAACTTTATTGACGAAATCCCTGAATAAGCCGATTATTATTGTTGGAAAAAATAATTATTCTGTTATAAAATTCAATAAGATTAATTATAATGACCTATAGTGGTAACGGGTTGGGTTTTTGAAATTCTTAGCCTGCAGATGTTGTAGATCATAAGGGGGATTCTTGATCGTGAAACATAGTTCTAAACGGGTACAGTCCATTCAACAAGCAGAAAAAACCGTACATGTACGGTTTCGAATGTACAAGGCCAAGAAGCGCTGGCTAATTGCAGGCACGGCATTATTATTGATGCCCGCGTTTTTTCAACCGGGGCAGGAGGTTCACGCTGACAGCAAATCCCCACAAACGACAGCCGTTACCAGTCAGTCCGGTGCCACAGCAGAAACGACTGCAAAAACAGCGACTGGTAACCCACAGCCAGCCGGTACAGCAACGCAAAATACAGCGGCTGCTTCAAGTAGTGCGGCTGTCAATGCTGCTAGTTCTGCAACCCAGTCATCTGCATCAAGCACCGCTAGTTCAGCTGTAGCGTCAACCGGCGATTCAGCAGCAAGCACGAGTGATGCAACCGATTCGAAATCGCTAGCGACAGATTCAGCAGCAGTCAAACCGCAAACGGTGACCCAAGAAGACCGCTCACTTGCATCCGCAGCTGTTCAGACAACTTCGGCCGCAGCATCATCGGCGGCTTCATCTGCATCGTCACAAGCATCCTTAGCAGCACAATCGGCAACAACAACTCAGGTCAACACGCAAGCTCCGGCCAATGCAACAGCTGCTGAAAATACGCAGACCATTGGCGACTATACCTACAGTCTTGATACGGCAAACGGTACAGCAACGGTTACCGGCCGCGCCAACGCCAATGTCACCGATATTAACATTGGCGCGTCTGTTACCTATAATGGCCAAACTTTTAAAGTGACGGCGATTAACAATGGCGCTTTTGCAACGCTTAATAATTTGGGTAATGTTAACGTGGCTGATACTGTCACGTCCATTGGCGAAAATGCTTTTGCATACAGTCAGTTTACGGGCAACATTACAATTGAAAATGCAGAAAGTCTCGGCAAAGCCGCATTTGCCGGAATTAAGGCAGGGTCAGTCACGCTGAAGAAGACGGCTAACATTTCAGAGCGCGCCTTTTATTTTGCTAACGTGAAAGATATAACGATTGCAGACGCTCAGACTATAGAGGCACAGGCATTCTTTAGTCTTACAGCTTCATCTTTAAAAATTGATGGTCAAGCCGATATTGGCGAGTCTGCTTTTGAATCTGCCAATATTGCTGGGGATGTCACCGTTAATCGTGCAAAGACGATCGGAAAAAATGCATTCGCCACTTTAAAGGCGCATTCGTTGACGTTGGACAATCTAACGACGCTTGATGAAGGTGCCTTTGGTGGTGCTGTATTCACTGGTAATCTTACAATTAATGGCGCAAAAACTATTGGCAAGTCCGCATTCGCTTATGACAAAGTAACCGGAGATGTCACGGTGAGCGGCTCACCTGCCATTGGTGAAATTGCCTTTTATGGGATTCAGGCGGCGACAATCACGATTGATGGCGCCCAAACCACTTTCGATAAGACCGCGTTTGGATTTGCCACGGCGGATCACGTAACAGTCAATGTAGCCACCCTTGATCATGAGGCATTTTATCATCTTTATACTGACCAACTAACCCTTGGTCCTGATGTTCGAGATATTACAGATGGCGCTTTTCAGTTTATTCAAAATACCAAAAAAACAGAGAGTAACGCTGAAAATGATACTACGGACGTTCAAATAGCAGTGTTGAACCTGCCAGCTAATGTCAAAACAATCAGCGGCTCGGCTTTTTATGGTTCGAAAGTTAAAACGATCGCAGTTGCAGAAAACAGTCAATTGACAACTCTCGGATTTCAGGCGTTTGCATTTTCCACTGCTACGGCGATTAACTTACCCGATTCGCTGGAGCAGATTGGTGATCAGGCGTTTTATGGCGGGAAGCTTGTGAAAGTAGCGTTTGGACCCAAATTGCAATCAATTGGTAATCTGGCCTTTACTGAATTTGGCCCGTTGGAAAATGTTGACTTTACTCGGGCCACGGCGCTCGAAACAATTGGTGATAGTGCGTTTGCCTACAATACGATTAACAATGCGATCACGTTACCACCTAAGCTATTAACGATCGGAAATGCGGCCTTTGTCGGGAATAAAATTCCAAAACTGGTTCTGGATGATCGGTTAAAGACAATCGGTGACACTGCTTTTGGCTATAACCAGATCCAGGACGCACTCGATGTTCCTGACAGCGTGACCGACATCGGTAAGTATGCATTTGTTTACAACTCTATCAGTAATTTAACGTTAGGAAATGGACTGAAAACGATTGGCCAGGAAGCATTTGAAGCCAATGTTATTTTAAATGCGCAAACGATACCAAGCAGTGTTACGAGTATTGGCGCCAAGGCATTTAAGGCTAATTTGATTCCTAAAGTTGTTGTTGAGGGCACGCCAACCATTGGCAATGATGCTTTTTCGAATAACCGGATCACTGTGCTGAAAGCAGCGACAGCCAAGCCGACAACCCCGGATGCTTTGGAGCAGAATGCCGATGCCTATACAGACTCGGCGCACGTAAGTCTAAGTGATTTCTTTGATGTGGCCATTTCCGGAGTGACCCACCAAAACATCGTTGTTTCAAACATCAAAGGAGTTAATGGCGCTACGGTAACTTTTGATACGGCAAGTAAGTCGTTTAAAATGCCAGCTAAGACGCAGGGATTTAATTTCGATTGGTCTTTGAAAGGGCAAGACGGTGTTACCTACACAGGCCACTACATTGTTCATCTCGATGATCCAGTGATTCGTGCCCATGACATCAGCCTATTTACTGGCCAGGTATGGAAGCCGGAACTGAATTTTGAAAACGCGATTAAAAGCGACGGTACTGAGGTTCCATTGAGTGAGTTGACTTGGTCAGTGACGGATGAAAAAGGCAATGTGGTAGCATCTAAGGATAAAAATGGGGTTGTCACCGGTCATGTGGATAATAGCCAGCCAACGACTTATGTGGTCACCTATACCTATGGTGCAGAAAGCGGTTCTGCTAAAATCAATTACAAGCAACGGTTAGCGGCTTCATATGCTTTGACTGGTACTCAGACCGTCACCGCAACAGGAAGTCCGATTACCGTCGATGTCTCCCAATTTGCACTGAGTTTGGGTGACGGTTTTGATGCGGGGAAATTAGAATTAAGTGATCTTAATTTCTTTGATGCCGATGGTAAGCCGGTAGCCGCAGATGCTCTGATTAAAACTGGCGTCTACAGTGTGGAATTATCAGAAGCTGCGTGGGCACGGATCGCCAAATTAACAAATGATGAAGGCCAGTCTGCTGCGGGTTATGATTTTACCGGAACAAGTACGGCACAATTAATCATCGGTCTAACGGCTACAGGTCATTTGAGCGATAGCGGTTTTGTTTATGACGGCAAAACAACAGCCAGTCAGTCTAAAGATTTGGCGGTCACGGTGACATTGAGTGATGGCACTCAGAAAGAAATGAACCTGACCTCAGAAGACTTCTCATTAGTTGAAAAAGATTCAGCTAACGTTGGCACGTACCATTATTTGTTAAACAGCGTTGGTTTCGCTCGTTTACAAGCGTTACTAGGTGATACCGTGACGATTGATCAAACTGCCATCAATCAAAATTCCGGAAAAATCACCATTACGCCAGCACCGGCTACAGTTAATAGTAATAGTACGGATTTTGAATATGATGGCAAAACCAAGGCCAGTGAGGCTAAAGGTATTCAAGCTACAGTCAAACTAGGCGAAACTGGAAAAACGATTGACCTGACGTCAGCTGACATTGTTGTTGAGAATGATGGTGTAGATGCAGGCAAGTACAGCTATGAGCTGAGTGACGCTGGTAAAGCTAAATTGCAAGCCGCAACTGGAAATAACTATCAGTTGACTGCAGACGATCTGGCTAAAGTCACGGGAGCTATCACGATTACGCCAGCTACCACCTCAGTTGATAGCAATGACGTTTCATTTGAATACGATGGTAAGACCAAGGCCAGTGAAGCTGCAGGTATTCAAGCCACAATCAAGCTCGACACTGGTAAAGTTGTAGACTTGACCGCGGCCGATATTATCGTTACCAATGATGACGTAAACGCTGGTCAGTACAGCTATCAACTAAGTGATGCTGGTAAGGCTAAGTTACAAGCCGCAACTGGAAATAACTATCAGTTGACTGCAGACGATTTGGCCAAGGTTGCTGGAACTATCACGATCACGCCAGCCGTTACCACAGTTGATAGTAGTGACGTATCATTCGAATATGACGGCAAGACCAAGGCCAGTGAAGCCAAGGGTATTCAAGCTACAATCAAGCTGGACACTGGTAAAGTTGTAGACTTGACCGCGGCCGATATTATCGTTACCAACGATGACGTAAACGCTGGTCAGTACAGCTATCAACTAAGTGATGCTGGTAAGGCTAAGTTACAAGCCGCAACCGGAAATAACTACCAACTCACGGCAGACGATTTAGCTAAAGTCATGGGAACCATCACGATCACGCCAGCCGCTGTCACAGCAGACAGCAATGACCTTTCGTTCGAATATGATGGTAAAACGAAAGCCAGTGAAGCCAAAGGTATTCAAGCCATGGTAAAACTAGGCGAGACTGAAAAAACGGTTGACCTGACGTCAGCTGACATTGTTGTTGCCAACGATGACGTAAACGCCGGTCAGTACAGCTATCAGCTAAGTGATGCTGGTAAGGCTAAGCTGCAAGCTGCAACTGGAAATAACTATCAGTTGACTGCAGACGGTTTGGCTAAGGTTGCTGGAACAATCACAATCACGCCAGCTACCACTACAGCGGATAGCAATGACGTTTCATTTGAATACGATGGTAAGACCAAGGCCAGTGAAGCCAAGGGTATTCAAGCCACAATCAAATTAGGCGAAATTGAAAAAACGGTTGACCTATCGTCAGCTGACATTATCGTTGCCAATGACGGAGTAATCGTTGGCAAATACACTTACAGTCTGAGCGACAGCGGCAAATCTAAATTACAGGCGGCAACAGGAAGTAATTATCAGTTAACGACAGAAGTTTTGGATAAGGTTTCAGGAAGCATTACAATCACCCCTGCTGGAGCAATCGCAACAGGCAAGGATGCTCACTTTGAGTACGATGGAAAAACGAAAGCCAGTGAAGCTAAAGGCATTCAAGCGATTTTGACCATTGACGGGACTGAAAAGACTGTTGACCTGACCGCGGCTGACATTGTTGTTGCGGAGGATGGCGTAGATGCAGGCAAGTACAGTTATCGACTGAGCGATGCTGGTAAATCTAAGTTACAGAGGGAAGCAGGGAGCGACCATCAGCTAACCGCAGACGACTTGGCTGAAGTCACGGGAACTATCACGATCACGCCAGCCATTGCCACAGCAGATAGTAATGACGTTTCATTTGAATATAATGGCAAGACCAAGGCCAGTGAAGCTGAAGGTATTCAAGCCACGGTTATGCTGGGTGAGTCTGGACAAGTTGTTGCTCTAACATCGGCTGATGTTGTTGTTGTGAATGATGGTGTAGATGCAGGCAAGTACAGCTATCAGCTGAGTGATGCTGGTAAAGCTAAGCTACAAGCCGCAACCGGAAATAACTACCAGCTCACGGCAGACGATTTAGATAAAGTCACGGGAACCATCACGATCACGCCAGCTACCACCACAGTTGATAGCAATGACGTTTCATTCGAATATGACGGCAAGACCAAGGCCGGTGAAGCTAAGGGTATTCAAGTTACAGTCAAACTAGGCGAAACTGAAAAAACGGTTGACCTGACGTCAGCTGACATTGTTGTTGCCAACGATGACGTAAACGCTGGTCAGTACAGCTATCAGCTAAGTGATGCTGGTAAGGCTAAGTTACAAGCCGCAACTGGAAATAACTACCAGCTAACTGCAGACGATCTGGCTAAAGTCACGGGAACCATCACGATCACGCCAGCCGTTACCACAGCAGATAGCAATGACGTTTCATTCGAATATGACGGCAAGACCAAGGCCAGTGAAGCTAAGGGTATTCAAGTTATAGTCAAACTAGGCGAAACTGAAAAAACGGTTGACCTGACGTCAGCTGACATTGTTGTAGCCAACGATGATGTAAACGCTGGTCATTACAGCTATCAGCTAAGTGATGCTGGTAAGGCTAAGTTGCAAGCCGCAACCGGAAATAACTATCAACTAACTGCAGACGATTTGGCCAAGATCACTGGAACCATCACGATTACCCCAGCCGTTGCCACAGCAGATAGCAATAACGTTTCATTTGAATATAACGGCAAGACCAAGGCCAGTGAAGCTCGGGGCATTCAAGCCACAGTCAAACTAGGCGAAAATGGAAAAACCGTTGCGCTAACCGCGGCTGACATTGTTGTCGTCAATGACGGGGTCAATGCTGGCCAGTACGACTATAAGTTAAGTGCTGCTGGTATGACAAAGCTACGCCAGGCAACAGGAACTAATTATCAATTCAAAAAGGAGGACTTAACCAAACTTGGCGGCACGGTCACGATCACGCCAGCTACGGCATTAGCTGATCTGAATGATGTTTCATTTAGTTATGATGGACAAACTAAGGCGAGTCAGGCACACGACTTAACTGCCAACATCAAACTTGGTACTAAGGTTGTTTCGGTACATCTGAACGCCACAGACATTCTTGTAACCGATGATGGTGTGGGCGTAGGTCAGTACCAATACAAATTGGATGCTAACGGGATCGCTAAATTACGTCAGGCATCAGGTGATAATTACCAATTTGATGCCAAAGTCTTGGCGGGATTGACTGGTACGATTACAATCAAACCGGTTACCGGTGCGGTGACAGTTAATGACACATCTTTTGTTTATGATGGTCATACTAAAGCAAGTGCTGCCGCGGGATTACAGGCAAGTCTTTACCTGCCGCAAGCCGAGGCCAAAGCAACGATACAACTGACACGGGAAGATATCCTTGTGACAAATGACGGCACAGCAGCAGGTACGTATCGTTATCGGTTGAGCCAAACCGGTATCGCCAAGTTACAGAAGGCTGTTGGCAAGAACTACGAGTTAGATCAAGATGAATTGGCGGGATTGACCGGCACCATTACGATTACGCCGCTGACGGTGAATGCCACAGTTAATCATGGTCAGTTCCAATACAACGGTGTCACTCGTGCAAGTCAAGCAGGCGGATTAGCGATAACTGTCCAACTGCCAGAAAAGTCTCAAAAGATCGCCTTGACGAACACAGATATTGCAGTTGAAAACGACAGCGTCAATGTCGGGACGTACACGTATCATTTGACAGCAAGCGGGCTGGCTAAATTGGCCGTAGCGATTGGTCCTAATTATCAGGTTACTGATCAAACGTTCAGCGGCACCATCACCATTACACCAGCGCCTATATCTGCAACGCTCAGTGGTCTTCAAAAGAAAACTTACGATGGCCAGCCAGGCGCTTTGAATGACGACTATTATCGGTTAGTTTTGGGTGACGGAACTGAAATTCAGCTTCAAGCCGGCGATCTGATCTTTGTAGACGGTCAAGCTCCTGTTAATCCGGGAAGCTATGCGGTAGCTCTCAGCACATCTGGCCTGCAACGAATCAAGGCGTCGTTGCCAAATAATCTGTTGAAAAATGTTAACACGCAGCAGGCTATTTTTGAGATTGTTGCCTTGCCAAGTCCTGATCCCGGGACCGGAACAACGCCGGATACGCCGGATCATCACTTGCCGAATACAGGTACTGGCACCCAACAGTCCGAGATTTCCACGCATAATGGAACGAAACATCGACTTCCACAAACAGGCGATACCCAGTCACAAACACTAAGCCTCATGGGATTGTTGCTGGCAACGATGAGCGGCTTATTCGGATTAGCTGGCCGGAAACGGAAAGCGCACCGTTAAACGTTTTGTTAGAAATGTAGTGATTAAAAAGATCCTATCACGATGAGTTCTGCTCATGTGGTGGGATCTTTTGTTATGGCAAAAACTAGGCGCAAAAGCTTACAGTGGTACCGCTGCGCCTTGGGTTAACCCTGATTTGATTTTGGCAAAAGCCGGGTCTGTTAGGAAAGCACTGATGAGTTGCCGCATATTGATGTTACTATCCTGAATCTCCGGCATGTTTGGCGTAATGCTTGTGCCTGTCACAGTAAGATTGTACTGGCTGGCGAGACTGGTGATAGCTTGCTTGGACTGATACATGTTGTAGAGTTTAACGGTTTCACCCTGAATAAAGGCGTAGAACATATAATCGGATTGATTCACAGACGGAATCGTCTCGGAAAAGACGATTAATTGTCCACTGGCGCCAGATACCAGATGATAGCTGTATGTTTCATCGGTGCTGTTGGCATATTCAGCCACTTGATAAGTCTGTAACCCGTTCATGGTCCAGTACATCGTGAAAAGTAGGGCAGCTCGGTCGGCATCGGTCAGGTTTGCCAATGCGGCAGCCGGGGCAAGTGGTGCCTTTTTCATGTCATCAATCGGGTAGGTTGGCTGCGTGGTTTGCGGTGTTGAACCGGAGCTTGCATTGCTTGTATTTGACTCGGTGTTTACTGATGGGGCCGAGGTACGACTTGAGCTGGGGGATGTAGGAACCGATTGAGACTGTGGTTGTGATGTTGCATTGTTTGGCGTTGGAAGCCAGTCGAATAGACCGGTTAAGGCAAGAAAGATGGCACCGACGATGAGCACAGCTTGAATACCGAGCTGTAAATGATACTGATTTCGAAGTAACGCAGCGGGCGTCCAGAAAAGGTCAGTGGGGCCGCTGGCGTGTTCGCTGTCTGCTTTAACTAGTTTCTGGTAACGCCACCGTGACAGGTACAACCAAACGACTCGACTCACCAGTGCCAGTAACATGCCGATCAACAAAGAAGTGTTTTGAATGGTTGTATTGAGCTGTGAAGAAACATGGAGCGCTTGACCGCGAAGTAACGAGTTTCCCAAGCTAACCGTTGAATCAGGTTGAAAGTGAACAACGACGGCGTTGACTAAGCAGATGGCAGCGAGGATATCCGAGACGATGGCAGTAGTGCGTAAGTTGCGCTGTCGATGGTTAGCGCGAAAAATACCGCGCATGTAAACACTGCGAGCCCTGCGAATTTGATTGGGAAACATCATTTTGTGCTGTGTGAGCTGTTGATCAACGATGCGGTTGGTGTTGAGATACTGTAGCAATGTCAGAATCAGTAACACGATAATTAATAAGCTGAGAAAAAGATAAAGCGCCATGGATATCTCCTTTAGGTTGGACGTGTTCTGATTATAACCCACATCGTTATCCGCCGCGGGCTATCTGGGTTACGATAGCAAAAACCGTCGCGACTTTTGCGCGACGGTTTCGTTATGCAGTCTTCATTTTGTTTCGTAAGTTTCTAGCGGCCACCCAAACACTACGATTTCAAAATATCAATCAAATTCTTGTTAGCCGCACTTTTTGCCGGTAGCAAGCCGAAGACGATCCCGACGATGCTGGAAATTGCAAAGGTTCCGACAATCGAGCCAACCGTGACAACCGGTTTGAAGGGTAGGAACATGGCGATGAGCCACGCATCCATGGCTCCGACAAGTAGACCGATGATGCCACCAGTCAGTGTTAACATCACAGACTCTAGCAGAAACTGTTTCATAATTTCGGCCGGTGTGGCACCGACTGCCATTCTGATCCCGATTTCCTGCGAACGTTCTGAGGCCGAGATGTACATCATGTTCATGACGCCGACACCGGCAATCAAAAGGGAAATTCCGGCAATGGCGCTGACAAACAAGGTTAAGCCGCTGATGACGTTACCGATTCCCTTAAGCAGTTCGCCGTAATCGAAGTATTCATAGCTGCCGCTGCGATGTTCACTGCCGGATTTCTTTAACTGCTTCACGACATTTTTGGTCAGTTGGCCGACATCACTGCCGCGTTTGTAGGTGATGGCAAGTTTGCGTCCTTCTTGTGAAAGCTGACCGGCGCGATAGGCTTTTTCCGGAACCAGAACTTCGACGTCTAATGCCGAATAATTAGACTTGGGTGGGCTGAAAACGCCAGCGATATTGTAGCTTTTAGTGCCTAGAATTAGTGAAGAGTGTAAAGCGGCAGAATTACCATGGAAAATCTTTTTGGCCAGATTCTTGGAAATCAAGGCGTCCTGACCGTCTGCTTGTAAGGAATCCTGATTAAAACCGGATCCGGCGATAAGCGAAATGTTAGGTTTGGTTTTATTCACTAAAGTCACTGACATGGTAGTGTCGGCATTCGCTAATTGCCCCATGACTTGCAGACGTTCTTTTTCATGTTTGATGACGACTTTTTGGATTTTATCCGGTGCGGTTTGCTTGGCAAGGGCGACATCGCTTTCCTTAAAGCCTGCATCGGCGTCACCGCTGCTGTTGGGATTGAAGGTGATTTCGGCAGTTTGTTGTCCCTGCGTATCTGCTTGCAGGTTTTTAACCGTCGCCGCTTTAATGCCGTTACCTAACGACAGGATGGTCACCACTGAGGCAATACCGATGATAATCCCCAGCATGGTCAGGAAACTGCGCCGCTTGTTAGCTGCCAATGCGCGAAAAGAAATTCGAATCAGCTCAGTTAGTCGCATGGGCCACCTCCGTGTCACTGATGATCTGGCCATCCAGGACCTTGATCATACGGTCACTTTCCAGCGCCACATGTTCATCATGGGTGACCATAATGATCGTACCGCCTTGTCGGTGCAGTTTTTTGAAAAGTTGCATAATATCTTCTGAAGTATGGCTGTCTAAAGCGCCGGTCGGTTCATCGGCAATCAGAAATTGCGGCGAATTCGCCAGCGCTCGGGCAATGGCCACACGTTGCTGCTGGCCACCGGATAAATTGCGCGGCAGCTTATCTTCGACTCCCGGAAGGCCAACCGAATCGAGCAGCTCGGCGATTCGTCCTTTAACCTCTGATCGGCGCTTACCACCATAACTTAGAGGAATGAGGACATTTTCAAATATATTCAGATTATGGATCAGACTGAAGTTTTGGAAAACAAAGCCGACATTACGATTGCGCATATGTGAAGCGGTTGTGGCATTGAAGTTGGCGACATTTTCGTCTTCAAAAAGATATTTGCCCTCAAATGCCGTATCAAGAAATCCAATGATGTTGATCAGTGTCGTCTTTCCGGATCCGGAAGGCCCCATGATCGCGACAAACTCGCCTTGGTCGATGTGCAGATTAATGTCCTTGAGAACGTGAAAAGCGGTATCACCTTGGCCGTAGCTCTTATTGACATTTTGAAGGTCAATCATCGACAGTCACCTTCGCTCCGTTTTTGATTGATTTGGTCGGACTTTGGAGGATGCGATCGCCGCTGTCGAGACCTTCAGTCACTTCATACATGTTGTCTTTTTTGGTATAAGTGATCTTAGTCCGGACAGCACGACCATTGACGACTTTATAGACAGAACCTTGGCGGACAGCGGTTTTAGGGATCTCGAGGCCGCCTAATGGCAAGATGATGCTGACGGACTGACCGTTGAGGAAGCCTTGATCCAGTTTAGCCGTCACTTCATATTTAGCCAGATTTGGCTTACTGGATTTGGCGGGATCACTACTAATAAAATCAATCGCCGTTGTTTGTTTCGTCTTCGTTGAAAGTGCCTGGACGGTAGCGCTTTGTCCCACTTTGACATCATTGTAATCAAATTCGGACACTTCGCCGACTGCCTCCATGTCTGAAGAGGTTTCCGTGATGCTTTGACTGCCATTTGATTGATAGTCGATATATAAGCGGCCGGCAAAAGGCGCTTTAACGACGGTGTTTAGATCCTGTTGCAATTGATTCAGCTCCTGTGTGGCTTGATCAACACTTGCAGCCGCATCCTGGCGACTGTTTTGGGCTTCCGTGAGTTGTGACTGAATCTCGGATTTTTGTGGATCGTCTGCAGCCAGTTGATTCAGCGATGTTTTCAGTTGGTTAATTTGGTCATCCAATTGCTTTTGGCTGCGTTGCTGTTTTGCAAGTGATTGCGTGGCAGTGGTAATCTTTTGCTGGACATCGGGATGATAGACCGTCAATAACTGTTGACCTTCCGCGACTGTGTCCCCGTTTTTGACGGTGAGATTTTGGACGGTGCCTTCTGGAATATCGATCTTTTGCGAACGGACAGCTTGTACCTGGCCGGATAACCGCAATTCATGGCGTTTCACCTGATAAGTCGTGAGGGTAGCTGGCGCAGTTGTCGGTTTTGTTTGCTTCTGCTGAGTTACGAAAAAGATAATCGTAACAACGATGACTGCCAAAACGCCGATTCCGATAATGACCAGTCGTTGTGAGATGCCTTTATGCTTGTTCTGTCTGTTTTTCATCATGCTGCCTCCGTGAAAACGTATTTCGTCACCGTGCTGTTGGTGTCAGTATACGGATTGAATTGGTTAACGTCCAACCATAAACTTTGTGAAGTTCATGATGTTTGGTTGATTAAGAAACTAGCTCGTAATGATAAAAACGTTTATAAAATCATAAGAATATACAGGGGCAAACACTGCCACCAGTTCGACTATGCCAATTGAGTCTTGGCGTCAAGTTGATGGTTGAAATAACAGATTTGACCAAAAACCGGATGTTAAGATTTTTTGAAAAAGTTCCACGTGAAACCAAAAACGAGTGAATCTCCGTTTTTTATTCTCCAGAGACTCACTCGTTTTCAATTGGTTAGGGATGATGACAGTAACCCAAACATGGCAGATTAAATGCTTGAATTTCTATTGAAAGACTGCGGGAACGCAATAACATTATGGTGATTCACATACTGATGCTGTGGCTGATATTTCTCAAAAAAGTTACTATCCAGAGCAAAAAGGCGGGTGACAAATGTAGGTCGGACATGTAGTCTTTGATAAAAATCATTGAGCGTTAGTATGTGCTGATTAAACAACAGTGTGATCAAAGCACGCAATTTTCCGGGGCGTACTGGGATCAACTGATCATCTAGAGGTTCCATTAACCGGTATCCTTTTTTGTTGCGTTGCCCAAAGAAATAGCGTTGTTCTTGATAACTCATCAGCCCAAGATCATAGGCGTGCATGGCCATCGCAACAATTGAAACCTGATATTTACGTTTTAAGTCAAGGTAATAATCAGGATTTGAACGGCGATACAGCGCCTTGAAATCATGTGTAAAGTCTTCAAGTGGCAGAAGTAATTCAGCGGCAAATGTGTGGGCTTCGTGCTCAATTTGCTTATATTTGGAGGTGGTTAATTCATCGAAATCAAGCGTCGTGTGGAGCAGTAAATGACCTAATTCGTGGGCAAGATCAAAATTACGCCGAACTGCTGATTTCTTGATGGAACCCAATACAATCCAGGCACGGCCGCTGTCAGCAATCGTTGAATAGGCATCAATATCACTACCGAGATCTTTTTCAACAATATAAATGCCTATTTGTTCAAGCTTGGCCATTAAGTCATGATTATCCTGAAGTTTTAAAAAATTTCGTGCTACTTTTGCCACTTTGCGAATCGGTGAAGGCTCATGCTGATTTAGTACCAACTGATGGACCAGTTTTTGAAGCTGATCAAATCCGGTGGGGCTGGTGCGGACGAACTGTTCAAAATAACTTGTCAGGTCATCGGCAAAGTCTAAGTAGCGTGCTTCTAATTTAGTCTTTTTGCGACTTGAATGGTCAGATGTTCTGAAGGCTATTTTTTCTTCATGGACAACGTGTTTCGGGGCGCTCCCGCTTATTAAAAAGAGCATTTCGACGTTAAAAATTTTTTGAAATGTGTTTAGAATTTCTATTTTCGGCATGACATTGTCGTTTTCGTATTGCCAGACAGCTTGCTGGGTGACGCCAATGACATCACTTAATTCTTTACGTGTATAGCCGTTTAATTCTCGTAGGGCCTGGAGTTTTGAACCAATAAACATATTAATTGCCGCTATTCAGCGTCCGCCTCCATTTCTGTTTCAGGATCAGCATTAATTTCGTAGCCAAACAGGGTATTTTGTTCATATGCTGCATCTGGCACCTGATCAGACTGAATCGGCTCAACTTCCTCAAGGCTGATCTGGAATGGACTTTGTTTGATTAAAGGGGTTAAGTCTTGAATGGGTTTCAAAGTCATTTCGGTTTGATTCGGCATCGTTAGTTCAATATGCTTAATCATCTTGCTGTCGTTATCTACCGCGTAAGTCACAATGTAGAACTTTGAGAACGGTGATGATTTTTGAGCTGTTTGATTCATGAGACTTACAACAGCATTGTTGGTACCAGGCAAAGCTAGTTCCAGCTGAATGACGCCATTAGTTTGCCGACTGCTTAGTAAGCCGGCTGCACTCAACTCATTATTGATGCCGGCTAACTGATAAAGATAATTATTTTTGTCTACAGTCGTCGTATTATTGAATCGACGCTTTAGCTGCCGCGCATTTTTAACAATGATCAATGAGCGATGATTGCTTTGTTCGTGGATAAATTGAATGTATTCCCAAGCGTATCCGGCCTTATCAGGTTGACTACTAATTGAAGGTTCCTTACTGACTAGTTCGCTAATCTTAGAGTCGATGAAATTGCTCCGGGTCCAGGCAAACGCACCGCTAATAGTCAAAGACTGCTGTTTCTGCTTACGCTCAGCAAGGTAATCCTTATAGCCGCCCATTAAACCGTCAACCAACTGTTGTGCAAGCGAAGCAGGGATTTCCAAGTGATGCATACAAACGCCCCTGTGATTTTTTCTTAATTTTATCATAGAAGTTTAAATGTTACCGCAAATAACGACTATTTTTTAAAGTAAGCACCTAAATAGGGCATGAATATGAAAATCGACCTTCGAGTGACAAGATACGTCTTCTCGAAAGCCGATTAGCTTAGCAGGATGTACATAGCTTATTAATGCTGGTTTCTTTCTTAGGCGTGCTTTTCAGTGGCAGTCGGTAGGTCGGCTAAGTTGTCAAAATATCACTGGGCGTTGTGATATTTGATAGATACCAAGCAGATCGTAATGCCATATCTGGCAGCATCGCAATCAGGTTTTCTAAATCAGCGAACCGTCAGCAAACTGATACCGATGGCGAATAACAACACCGCAACCACGGATTGAACGCTAATCTGCCATGTTTTGAACGTCTTAGTGCGCCATTCCGCAATAATAATCGTTAACGTCATGACCAAGGCGACTACGACCATGATTAACAGTTGCAAAACCAGACTATCCATGTGAACACCTCTAAACTTCTAAATCAAAATAGGGATTAAGCTTCTTTTGAATATTGTGAATTTGAATGAGATCGATCTGCGGAAAGAGCCGATAGATAAACCCGGCGAAATTATCGCGATGATATTTGTAGTTCATCCGGGCCATCCGATGCTGCCGATTTTCGGCGGTAATCTCCCAAACTTCTAAATTGTAGTCCGCATTCTTAACGATACTGATATAAGTATGTTGATTGATCCAAACCACAGGATGCATTGTCGATTGTTCTAACATAACGAGACCCCTCCATCAGCAGATTTATCGATGTTGCAGCGTTACTGATCGGTGATACGACCACGCCCAAATAACGTGCAACATGCTTTGAGTATAGCAGAAAAATCGCGCAGTTGCGGTCTTGACTTTACCCCGTGAACACGTTATAGGAAGTTGCAGAAATGCTGATATATCAATGATCTGCCGTCAAAAATAAAAATATTTTCACGACTGAATACCAGTTTTTATTATGGGAACATTTGTTCGAATGGTCAACCTGAAATTTGGTTAAATGATGGCTGAGAAGAACCAAAAAACCTCACCGCATGTGGCCGATGAGGTTAAAACCGAATTAAATCAAGTTGAAATGCGCGAGTGCATTGGGAATGCCATGACTACGGTAGTCATCGGTTTGATAGTCAGCAGCGGCAGCAACTTTAGGATAAGCATTGCCCATCGCGATCCCGGTATCGGCTGCCTGCAAAAGGGGAATGTCGTTATACCCGTCACCGAATGCGTAGGTAGGAATATCGCGCAATGCGGGTTGATTTAGCAAGATGTTCATGCCGGTACCTTTAGAAATGCCGCGATTAACGACATCAAAGGTGTAATGTGAGTTACGGTAGAAGGTCATTTCCGGAAAATCCTGAATGAATTGTTGCCCGACTTGATCGCCGGCATCGGTCCAAGGTACAAACATTAGTAGCATGCAGACGGCTTCATGTTTGTAAAAATCGGGCTTAATCGGCGGCGGGGTTTGCCGCACCTGAGCGTAATTATCAGTGGTCAACTCGTTGTGTCCCGTTAAGGCTGACTGGTCACTTGTATACATCGCGACCTGAATATTGCGGGCAGCACTAGCATTAAGAAACCGTGTCAGTTGCGGCTCACCGATCACGCTTTGGAAAATATGCTCGCCTTCCAGGAAAATATCACCACCATTTGCTGCAATGGCGCTTCGAACACCGGTAACGGCCATGATGTCATCGAGTTCGTAGTAGTTGCGGCCAGTAGCAATGACAGGCAAGACATGGTTGGCTTCGAGCGCTTTTAGTGCAGCAACATTTTCCGGCGGGACCTGTTTTTCATCATTCAGCAGGGTTTTGTCTAAATCAAAAAAGACAACAGCTTTGTACATAGTTTCCTCCATATATAAATTAAGATGATGGCCTCATTCTACCATGGATCTGCCTAGGTGTGAGCCGTGGCGGGTAAACAAACAAACCGCTTACACAAAAGCCGCGCAGACAGACGATTCAGCGCGGTGATTTAGGACGCTGAGAATCAGCAACTTCCTATTAATGAAGCAGAAACAAAATTCGACCCCAGATAAAATTTTCCAGGGTCGAGTTTTTAATGTTTACCTGCGCAAACTAATGTGGCCGCTCACGCCATTAAATGGTGCTGAATGGCTGATTATTTGTGGCTTAACTTACTTGCGGCAGCCTTGTCCAAGATAACGACAACATCCGGATGCTTTTGCAAAATAGATGCTGGCACATCGTTGGTAACAGGGCCTTCAATCATCTTTTGAACCGCATCGGCCTTATTTTCGCCAAATGCCAAAAGCAAGATCTTTTTGCTCTTCATGATGGAGCCAATACCCATGGAGTAAGCATAGCGCGGTACGTCGTTTTCGTTTTCAAAGAAGCGGGCGTTGGCGTCAATGGTGCTTTGGGTTAAAGGTACTTTCCGGGTTTCGGCATCAAATGGTGAGCCTGGTTCGTTGAAGCCAATGTGACCATTGCGGCCAATACCCAAGACTTGAATGTCAATTGGGTGATCGGCAATCACTTTGTTATAACGCTTGGTTTCTTCTTCTGGATCCTTGGCAAGACCATTTGGCACGAAGGTTTCCTTAAACGGTTTCTTGTCAAAAAGATGGCTCTTCATGAAGTAATGGTAACTTTGGTCATTGTCTGGTGACATACCCACGTATTCATCCAAGTTAACCGAGGTCATGTTACTGAAATCAACGTCACTGTTTACCATTGCCTGATACATGGTGACCGGTGTGCTGCCAGTAGCCAAACCAAGCACCTTGGCACCGTTGTCCATGCCTTGCTTAATCAAGTCAAATGCGTATTTTCCTGCTTCTGTATCATTATCAAAAACTTTAACATCCATGATTGATATCCCCCTTATCTGGTCTAGTCCAATATAACACCATAAAATGGCGGTGTCAACAATGGTCTATACCTAATTTGAATTCTTTTAAAAATCCGGCGCTGTGACTAAATCGCCGTCACATTGTAAACCGAATCACGAAGGAGCGTGGCTTTATGATTAACGCTGGCAGCTGAAATAGCACTGAGATGTTCCTTATTTATATGGTAGAAACTGATTTTTCTTTTTCAAAAAGCAATCCACATGGCTTAATTGCAGGCGACCAACAGCGTCGAGGTTTAGATAACTTGTGAAACAGATAACGAATACTGTTACTATCTGATACGTATTATTTTGACCCACAAATAGTGCTGATGGGATTGATGCTGAATATTTGGCACAACTAACTGTGCCAAAGTAGCTTTTGTCAGCGATTACATAAAGCGGTTACAATAATCTTCGTAAACAAGCGAAAGGAGAGTGTTTGCTTTGGAAGCTAAATCAGCAAACACGCCGGCAACAGAGAAGAAGAAATTCAATCTGAAGGCCGGCATGCAATCATTCGGGACCAAGCTTTCCGGCATGGTGTTACCTAACATCGGCGCCTTTATTGCTTGGGGCCTCATTACTGCCATCTTCCTTAAAGGTGGCTGGCTGCCAAATGCGCAACTGGCAAAAATGATCACGCCAATGGTCACTTACCTATTACCATTGCTCATCGCTTTTTCCGGCGGTTCAATGGTAGCAGGTCACCGTGGCGGCGTTGTTGGCGCCATTGCTGCAATGGGGGTTATTGTCGGAACCAATGTCCCAATGTTCATTGGGGCAATGGTGATGGGCCCACTAGGCGGCTGGTGTATTAAGAAATGGGACGATCGGGTCCAAGACAAGATTCGCCAAGGTTTTGAAATGCTGGTCAATAACTTCAGTGCCGGCATTATCGGGATGCTATTAGCAATTGTTGGCTTCTTCTTAATGGGACCGATCATTTCCGGCTTGACTAACGCAATGGCAGCCGGCGTTGATTGGATTATCAATCATGGTCTGTTATGGTTAGCAAATATTTTTATTGAACCAGCTAAGATCCTGTTTCTAAATAATGCGATCAATCAAGGGATCTTAACACCGCTTGGGATTCAGGCAGCAGCCGAACATGGTAAGTCCATCCTGTTCCTGCTTGAACCTGATCCGGGTCCGGGGCTTGGTGTCCTGCTTGCATTTGCCTTATTCGGTAAGGGTGCGGCCAAAGGTTCTGCACCTTCAGCCATCATCATTCATTTCTTAGGGGGGATTCACGAAATTTACTTCCCATATGTTCTAATGAAACCGGCATTGTTCCTGTCAGTTATGGCTGGTGGTGTGACTGGGACGACCTTGTTCTCAATCTTCAATGTTGGCTTAAAGAGTTCGCCATCTCCCGGCTCCATCCTATCGTTGCTCGCGATGTCACCGGTTGATATCGGAAACTATATCGGCTTAATCGTTGGGGTTACTGGTGCCACTGCCGTTTCCTTCCTGATTTCGGCATTCATCTTGCGCCGCGATAAGGGTACTGGCGATGAGTTGGCAGCCAGTGAAGCGAAGATGAAGTCGATGAAAGCTGAAGCTAAAGGTCAGGATGTGGCTGCTGCTAAAGATGTCATGAGCCAGGCTAAAGGCATTAAGCAAATTATCTTTGCTTGCGATGCCGGCATGGGCTCCAGTGCCATGGGTGCTTCGATTCTTCGTGATAAAGTCAAGAAGGCTGGTTTGGATCTGTCGGTTACCAACACGGCCATTAGCAACTTGCAGGATAAGCCGGGACTCTTAGTTGTGACGCAAGAAGAATTGGCTGATCGGGCTAAGAAACAAACACCTGATGCAGCACACGTCGCTGTTGAGAACTTCTTGAATAGTCCTAAGTATGATGAGATCATTGCTAGTTTGAAGGCTGAAGCAGTTGGCGGGACAGATGAAACCGCAACTAAAGAAACGCCAAAAGCTAAGCAGGAAACGCCAGAAGACGAGCTTAACGATATCGACTTCGATAAGATTACAGAAGTAGACTTCCTGCATCACGATCAAAATATCGGCTCGGCAACTATGGCGCAAGCGACATTCCGCTCTGAGTTGCGAAAACTCAACAAAGACGTCAAGGTTCGTAATGTTGCGATCGGTGAGATTGATGATAAGGATCATGTCTTAATCATCGCATCGAAAGAAACTGCCCGGCGTGTTAAATTACAATTTGCCAATGTTCAAGTCTATACCGTGGATGGTCTTTTGAACGCGACGAACTATGATAAACTTATTGAGAAATTGAAATAAGCGAGGTCGAGTTGCGGCCGTCTGGGGCGAAAAACATGTTACTAACGAATCGTGAACAGGAAATGATCAGACTGATGATGAGTCAGCCCGCCGGCATAAGCCGCGACGAGCTGGAGCGACAGCTGGGCGTCAGCCGCCGGACCATTTACCGTGAGCTTTCGCAACTGGAGCATGATATCGCAACGGTGAATTTAAAGTTGGACAAAGGCAATGGCAGCTCATACCGGATTGTGGGGGCAGCCGCTGATTTAGCCAGTCTATCTGCAGCCTTGTCACATCAACGGCAAGATCTCACCTTTGATCCCAGTCAGAGGCAGAGTGCGCTAACACTGATGTTGCTGACAACGGATGAAACTTTGACGATGACAACTTTAGCTGATGCGGTAGATGTCAGCATTACGACGATTAAGCAAGATCTGGATATTCTCGAACCGGCGTTAAATGAATATCATCTCAAGCTGAATCGGCAAAAAGCAGCTGGTATCTGGATTGAAGGACAAGAAGGTGATATTCGCCGGGTTCTGGTCGGCGTCTTGAATGCTGAAATTAATCCGTATGTGTTCTTTCGCTTCCTAAACGATCCGCAGCAAGACTTTGATCCGGTGACGAACTATTTCATTGAACGGTTACCGCAAGAAGAAATACTTGCAGCTAACACCGCACTGTCTCAGATTAAAGCTTTAGCAGATCTAAATGATAATCAACGTAAAGCAGTACTACTAACAGTTGCAATTAATACACGAAGATTGCGTGAGGGCCATCACGTTAAACCGCAACAGCATTTTGATCAGGAACGACTGTTTCAGGACCAACAACTGGCGCTACAATTCCTAGCCGAGATGGATTCGACAATCCGGGAAAAAGTACGTGTCGGTGATTATCAATTCCTTGCCATCGAACTGAGTAATATTCGCGGCGGGTTGGCAGGCGAACCGGTTGATCAATTTGATTTAACCATCAACCTTGAAGTTCAGGATCTTATTCGGGAAGTAGCCCGATCATTTCCCGGGAAATTTTCCGGGAACCCACAGCTTTATTCTTCATTACTGGCTCATGTCCAACGAACGGCCGGAGGGGATTGGCTGTCTGGTGTCACAATGACCAATCCCGTACTTGCTCATTTGCAAGATGATTATCCTGAACTTTACCAAGCGGTTCAAAAGGCGGCTGATCATGTTTTCGGCCAAGGAGCCTTCACAGGCGATGCGCTTGCCTATCTGGTTTTATACTTCGCTTCGGTTTTGGATCACGCTCCGGCAGAAAAACCCGTTGCCGTGCTATTGGTTACCAGTGATGGACCCGGAACCGGCAGCCTGATTGCTGGAAAGTTACGCGTGCAGGTGCCGGAAATTCGTAAGATTAAGATTGTTCAGGTGAGTGATTTACCGGAACAACAACTTGAACATTACGATCTGGTACTTGCTACCATGCCGCTGCCGGGGTTTAAGCATCAGTACTTGGTGATTACGCCGATATTGGGACGCGAGGAAATAGCGGAAGTGCGCCGGCTTGTTCAACGCGCCACACCTAAACAAGTGCGGCCGTTGAATCAACCGTCACTGGACCAAACAGTTACCGCCTTTGAGAGCCTAAAAACCATGGTGATGGCAGCAGATGGGCTATTACAACACTTTGCCGTCAACGACTTGAATGAGCCGGTCACCACGATTGCTGCTGCTATCGATGCGATGCTTGCTCGGTTACCGACCGTTGTCGTTGAACCGCCAATTGTCAAAGAAGCACTGTTAAAAAGATTGGAATTAGCGCCGGTTGGCATCCCGAATACAGGTTTAGCAATGATTCACACGAGTAGTCGCGGTGTCACAACCCCATATATCGGGGCGTTTGATCTCAAAACAGCGATACCTTTAGCGGCAATGGACATGGGCACGATCCAACTGCAGCGGATTCTCCTGTTGCTGACGCCGAATCCTGTTCCACAAGAAACATTGACCCTCCTGAGTGCAGTTAGCGCCAAGCTAGTTGCTTCACCAGCGGACATACAGCTTTTTGAAAAAGGCCACTATAGTCAGTTATATCAAGTGATGACAGAAGTCTTTATGCACGAAATTCAAAAAATTGATCGAAGGTGACATGATGAAAGGACTTGACGTAAAGACGATCAAACTTGGTCAAGAAGCGAAGACCAGGGAAGAAGCCATTCGTCAGGCCGGCCAACTCTTGGTCGACAATGGCAACGTTGAACCGGGTTATATTGATTCAATGATTGATCGTAATCGTGACGTTTCAGTGTATATGGGTAACTTTATTGCGATTCCCCATGGCACTGAAGACGGCATGAAATATATTAAAAAGACCGGTATCTCGGTCGTTCAATATCCGTGGGGGGTTGATTGGTCGGATGATCCGGCTGATGAGAATCTCGTCACCGTTGTGTTCGGCATTGCCGGATTAAACGGCGAGCATCTCAAACTACTCTCACAAATTGCGCTTTATTGTAGCGATGTTGAAAATGTTCAAAAACTGGCCGACGCACAAACGCCGGAAGAAATCGTCAATTTACTGAAGGAAGTTGAATAAATCATGATGGAAGCAGTACATTTTGGTGCAGGTAATATTGGTCGCGGCTTTATCGGTGAAACGCTTGCCGCTAATGGATTCAAAATCAATTTTGTCGATGTTAACGAGACGATTATCAATGCGTTAAATCAGCGCGGGGAATACACCATCACTTTGGCCGCCCCGGGTGAAAAGAAAATTCATGTGGACAATGTTGACGGGTTGAATAACGCTAAGGATCCTGAGGCAGTTGTGAAAGCTATTGCCCAAGCCGACTTGGTTACGACGGCGATTGGCCCGAAGATTCTCCCGATCATTGCGCCGCTGATTGCTCAAGGTTTGCAAGCACGCGCGGCCGCTAACAACCACCAACCATTAGATGTGATTGCGTGTGAGAACATGATTGGCGGATCACAGTCGCTGAAGAAGAGCGTTTATGAACATCTTGATGACGCCGGCAAGACCTTTGCTGATACGTACGTTGGCTTCCCTAATGCAGCGGTTGATCGCATTGTCCCGCAGCAAAAACATGATGATCCATTAGCCGTTAGTGTTGAAGACTTCAAAGAATGGGTTGTTGACGAAAGCCAGATGAAGAACCATGATCTGAAGCTTAAGACCGTCGACTATGTACCTGATCTCGAACCATACATTGAACGTAAGCTCTTCTCAGTCAACACTGGCCACGCAACCACGGCTTACACCGGCAAGTACTTGGGCTACACCACGATCGGTGAAGCCATCAAGGATCCTAAAGTCTTCAATCAGGCCAAAGGTGCACTTGCCGAAACCCGCTCGCTGCTTTTAGCTGAATTCAAGAACTTTGACGAAAAGGAACTCGAAACTTATCAAAATCGGGTCTTGCAACGGTTCCAGAACCCATATATTTCCGATGATATTTCGCGAGTTGCCCGGACGCCAATTCGTAAGCTTGGCTACAACGAACGCTTCATCCGGCCGATTCGGGAACTGAAGGAACGCGGCTTGGATTACAGCGTCTTGATGGATACGGTTGGCATGATGTTCCATTATGTTGAACCTAATGATGCCGAAGCCGTTAAACTTCAGGCGATGCTCAAAGATCAGCCATTAGTAGACGTCATTAAAGAAGTAACCGGGTTAAAAGATGCTGCTTTGATTGATGAAGTTGAAGCAAGTGTTAAATCCAAGGATCGTTAAAAAACGGGCTTAAAATCAAACGATTAGACTGTCGGGTGACGCACCGGCAGTCTTTTTGCGTTAATATAGGAATAACCTTTTAACACGATTCGTTAACACGAGGAAATGGAGGCATTCGTTAATGGCAGATGAAGAGGCAATGTTGGCAAAGGTTCAAGCGAGCTGGGCGCAAACGGCTGCTCGGGATAAGGCACGGTACGCGGATGAACGGGTACCGGAAGATGTTCATTGGGAGACGGAATATCGATACGAACAGTCGGCTGATCCGCAGCAAACCCTGAACCTGTACTATCCGGCCAAAAGACGCAACGCAACCATGCCGACCGTCATCGATATTCATGGTGGCGGGTGGTTTTATGGTGATCGTAATTTGAATCGTAATTATTGCCGCTATTTGGCTAGTCAAGGATACGCAGTGATGGGTATGGGCTATCGGTTGTTACCGGATGTTGATTTACGCGGCCAGATTCAAGACATCTTTGCTAGTCTGCGCTGGTTATCGCATTTTGGCCCTCAACGCGGATTTGACCTTGACCATGTGCTTTTGACCGGAGATTCGGCTGGCGGCCACCTGGCGTCCTTGGTTGCCTGCATCCAGCAGAGTGCGGAGTTACAGGAACTCTTTGGTGTGAGTCGGGTTAATTTCAACTTCACCCTGGTGGCGCTGGTTTGTCCAGTCGCCGAACCAAGTAAGCTTCCAGAAGCAGCCGGTGACATGAGCGATATGGCCGCGTTTTATCTGGACAAGTTAAGCGGCGGCGATCAGGCACTGGCCGATCACCTGAATTTCTCGCAGGTTGTCAAAGGCTTGGACCTGCCGCCGTTTATGCTGATTGGCGGGCAAAATGACAGCTTTTACTTGCAAAGCCAAGCCTTGTTGAAGGTGTTCGATGCTAATCACGTCACCTATACAACAAAGCTATGGCCGGCAAGTGCGGGGCCACACCTCAAGCATGTGTTTAATGTTCAACATTGGGAATGGCCGGAAAGTATTGAGACGAACTTGGAGATGCTGCGGACGTTTGATGCGTTAAGCAAGCAGCAAGATCAAGCTGAAGAAAACGAATTTGAATAGTCTGCGGAAGTGGCAGTCATAGCAGCCACTCATCCGGCGATAGAAAAAGACTCAGAGGCGATCTGAGTCTTTTTAGATTAAAAAAACCGCGCAGTTTGAAGGCTACGCGGAGGAAATGGCAACGAAACGTAGCTGCCACATGACGACTATTATTAGGAGTGCAAGCGCTAAAAGAAAATATCCAAAAACCGCTTCACGTGCGCTTGATAGGCCGCGGGGTTAATCCAGTAACTTTCGGCGTGGGCCGCACCCGGGACAATCCAGAGCGCTTTGGGACCAGCGGAGGCAGCGTAATTTTCGCGGCCCATTTTGGTTGGCACATAAACATCTTCAGCGCCATGGATGACTAGTAATGGCAAGCGGTTTCGCGTTAAAGCCTGACGGACGTTGACCACGCGGAGAGGATAACCTAAGCGCCGATAATTGATGAAGCTGGCTAGTGGTACCAGTGGCAGCGGTGGAAGGTGGAATTGCTTCTTTAAAAGATAAGCCAGTTCCGTTTCAACATCCGTGTACCCGCAATCTTCAATTACGGCCTTGACCTGTTTTGGCAAACTCGGCTCGCCTGCGACCAGTGAAACCGTGGCGCCACCCATGCTCGTGCCAAACAGCAATAACTGGGCATCGTTACCAAGCCGGTCAAGAATGCGTTGCAGCCAGCCAAGGTAATCAAGCCGATCCAACCAGCCAAAACTGATGTACTCGCCATCGGATTCACCATGGCCACGATCGTCAGGCAACAACACATTGAAGCCCAAGTCGTAAAACATGTGGGCAAAGTTACTCATGGTAATCCCGGTGCCCTTATAACCATGACCGATAATCACCGCTTTTTGACTACCGGGATGCGGCAGCCAAAGTGCTTCAAGCCGCTGATTATCCGGAGCTGTCATATGCCAGGCTTCAATATGCCGCTGACTTTCAACCCAGTGGACATGACGGTAATATGATGAGGCGTATTTTTGCATGGAGCTACGGGCATCAGGAATGTAGTTGATTCGCCGAAATGCATATTGGTAAAAACGCTCAGCAGTTGCTAAAGTGCCCGCTGACAACAACAGTGGGGTTGCAAGGCCGATCAAATGGCTTTGTTTCATGATAAAGAGCCTCCCATTTCCTAGTCTTGCAGTTGGATCAAAGCATGGCAAATGCTAAAGCGGACGCTTGCCGAAGCCTTGCTTATGAATCTGCAAATATTCTGTTATTACTTTAACTCATTGCATAACCAGTCGCAATTTCTCGATTTATCTCGTATAATAACATTGCAAACCGTTAAATGTGAAAAAGGGAGAAATCGATGCACGAATTAAAATTATTCAGTCTCAATGGCAATCGACCACTCGCGGAAAAGATTGCGGCCGAAGTGGGTTTACCGTTATCGCCCGCTCGAGTGAATCATTTTGCCGATGGAGAAGTTCAAATCGAGCTGCCGGAAAGTGTTCGTGGTGCTGATGTTTATGTCATCCAATCGGTCTCTGATCCAGTGAATGAAAACTTCATGGAGCTCATGATCATGGTGGATGCATTGCGCCGCGCAAGTGCACACCATATTAACGTGGTCATTTCATACTATGGCTATGCGCGTGCTGACCGCAAAGCACGATCACGCGAACCGATTACTGCAAAACTGGTCGCCAATATGTTGGAAATGGATGGAGTCGATCGGATTGTGGCGGTTGAACTGCATGCCGACCAGATTCAGGGATTCTTTGACATTCCAGTTGACCATCTGAAAGCCCACCGGTTAATCGGCGACTACTTCAGAAAGCTGAATCTTGGCGATAATGTGGTCGTCATCGCCCCTGATCATAGCGGAACCAAACAGGCGCGGGCATTGGCAGAAGAACTACATACGCCAATTGCGATTGTCGACAAACGTGATCAGGAACACATCGGCGTGATCGGTAACGTTGAAGGGATGCACGCCATTGTGATTGATGACCTGATTGATACAGGTGATCGAATCGTTGACTCCTACAAAGCCTTAAGTGCAGCTGGTGCACTAGATGTTTATGCAGCTGCTACTCACGGCGTCTTTTCACGCGGGGCCGTTGATCGGATCAAACATCTAGGATTGAAGAAGGTCGTCATTACTGACACGATTCAACTCGATCCCAAGCATCAATTCGAAGGACTCGATCAAATTTCTGTTGGCCCGATGCTAGGCAAGGCCATCAAGTTGATCAACAGCAATCAGTCCATTCACGTTTTATTCTAACAATTTTTAAAAGGCGGCCGCGGCCGTCTTTTTGCATGTCAGCATGGCTCAAAGCAAGTCGGCAATACGCCATGGAGAAGTCTGTCGAAGGCGTCAAAATACCAAATTGAACGATTTTTCGCAAAAAAGTTCGCAAAACACTTGCGCCAGTAAGGGGTACATGATATTATATTTAAGTCGTGAAGCGCGACAGACATAAATAAATGGGTGGTTAGCTCAGCTGGCAGAGCAACGGACTCTTAATCCGTGGGTCCAGGGTTCGA
>NZ_JBVAYD010000019.1:0-61921 GCF_055413445.1 Lacticaseibacillus sp. 22
TTACTCAGCAAATATCATTATAGCAACCCAGTGAGCGAGATAAAACAGTCGGGTTTACGCGCGGCGGTTTTTAATTGGCGCCATACAAGCCAAGACAACTTGTCGAATGTATGGTGAGTTTTAAGATTCGTGAAAAATCAAAAAATTATTATTTTTATTGAATTTCCAGCCGATTTTCAGACTAAACTTGTTATGCTTGACGAGAAACACTATCAATGTTTCAATTATCATCAATAAGACCAAAAGTCTATATTGCAAAGAGCTGCTGAGATTATTACAGTTTTCAGACGGGTGAAATTAAAGATCGATGTGAACGAAGAAAAAGCAATCGAGATCAAGGTGGGCATGAAGGTCAGGCGATTGAGAAAAGATCAAAAGATAACTCAAAGTTCTTTGCAGATAAGAATTGGTAAGACCGAACAAACGTGTGTCTCGGGAGGAGTGCTGATCGTTTACTCCATCTTAAGATACGATTATGCATTTTTAAAAACGCGTTTAAAGGGCTCAAAGCAAGTCAAGGTTTAATAGCCTCTAATTATAACAATAACAGTTAAAAGAAAAGCCTGAGTTCAATTAATTACCTGATTGATTAAATCAAACTCGTGCAAAATATTTTCACAAAGACGAAATCGTTGACGATTCCGGCAAAAATCCGAAAAAGCGTACTTATTCTGGATAACATTATTTATATGTATGCTGGTCAGACAAAAGATACCTTGGCCGATGTTCAACGTCTCCATTGACAATACGTAAACTCGCATTTAGATAAGATATAGAGGAAAAATCGAATATTGATCATTAACAGTATAGATACAATTAAAAATCCAACGATAGAATGATAATGTAGCCTGCCAAAGGATAGAATAATGAGAAAAGAGAAATTGCGTCCACTTCGTATATTTATTAGCTCAGCCATGAAAAATCCCGATAAACCGGAGAGAAAGAGGATTCTTGAATTACGGACTTCTCTAAATGATCGATTAACTAAATACCAGTTCATCGAACCATTTATTCTAGAACAAGATATTTCCTCAATTCTGGAACCAGAGACTGAATATCTAACTCAACTTGTGGACTCCAACCTTGTGATTGTACTTTTAGATTCTGAGTATCCGATACCAGCCGGTGTGCAGATAGAGATTACGGCAGCTAGAAATCACCAAATCCCAAGGCTCTTTTGTATACTTCCATCCAAGAATGACAAAGGTTCAAAAATGCAACAGCAGTTACTGGCGCAGGGGGAAAACAACTGGGTGCAGGTGCTTCCAAGAAGTGAAGATTACCTTGACGAGATTGAGAACATTCTTTTCAATCAGATGGTTACAACTTTTAAGGCTTTTTTCAATAAGAACTCCCCTATTTTTAACGAAGAACAACTCAATACGATCAATTCTTCTGATGAATCATTTGTCCCTGACACATCATTTCTTTTTGAAAAAACGATGTTCAAAAAGATAGGGCTTTCTAAAGAGATGATTCGAACCCGAGTTTTTCACGATACCCTTGGAAGGAAACGAGATGCGGCAGACTCCCCTATTGATGAAAGCGTTAGTAATCTGATTTTACGGATTTTCTACAACAAGAGGTTACCTTTTAACTGGGACAAATTAATGTTTTTGGGAATTCAGTCCGCAAACCCTAAAACAACTTTGCCTGAGCCCTTAAAGAAAGTGCTTACTGCCAAGTTAAAAGCAGTCTACTTATTCTTCTCATCTAAACCAAAAGAGGCTTCAAAGACGCTCAAAGAACTACTAAGGAATGCAGAGATCAACGAAGTCCCCACATGGATGTTACAAGACACCCTCATCGACCCTCCGCAACTTACTAAATATCGAAGTCGAAGAAAAGAATCCGCCGAATGACGAAAACCCATATTAAAAACAACTTGAAGAATTCCCGAAACCTTTCTTTTACCCAGGAATTGACCACTCACTTGAGCGCGTCTATTCTTGGGTAAGGGAAGAAGAGAACAAAACTTTAACTGCTTCTTCTACACAGGAAAGTTCATATGGCCCTGGTATCGCAGTGTATCCAGATTTACTCACTGACGCATTTGTAGTCGCTGCATGCAACGGATCAATTACACAGATTCGGCAACTACCAAAGAATCTCAATATTATTTCTGAAATGCTATTGCGGAAATATCAAAATGTAGAGTATTTACAAGACTTGTTACAAAATAAACTACTTATGGGAGATTCCTATAAGGGTATGGCCCCCTGGATCTCGCATTATAACTATCTAGTGGGACAATTTTCTGAAGAGGACGCACTTTCTCTTATCAAATCATCCCAATCATACCCTGTAGACGCCGAAAAGCTAAGTGTAGAAGCAAGTTCACTACGCCTCGTTGGTGACTATCTCTCAGACAAAAGCTTCAATGATACTTGGACAATTCTTTACAAAAAAATAAAAGTATGGGCGACTCGAAAGGTTTCCATTAGGCAATCTCCCACTGACATTTTGGGTCTATTACGAAATAGTTTTAGAATTCCGCAAAATGATATTATCGCTATTTTGGAAGCTTTAGTTCCTTCATTGAAGCACTACTATGAAGAGTTGGCAGACATCATATTTGGCGCAATAGATTATACCGCTGCTCAAATTGATCAGCAGCATCGGGTCATCGCAGTTCTCTTCACCATCGTAAAAAATTCGGATCAAACACGCTTCACAGGCAAAATCCGACTCGCAATCCTGTCAGTTTTGTCTGCTTGGCCAAATGAATCAAGGGAGCTAAAAAAATTCCTCATCAAAAACCACGAGACGTTCTTCAATCACGAAATTGCTCCTTTCATTTGGAACAATCAGGAAGATGCTGGTTACAACGATTTTTTGGAAGATCAACTTTCCGAAATGAAATCACAAAACGATAAGCAAGATGGTAAATTAACTTTCGGGTTCGCAACAGACCCCTTCGCCACATTAAATATTTCAATAAAAAAGCATGCGGGACTGAATCCCCAAATGACTGGGCAAGTCTTTGAACAGATTGTCGACACACTCAACAATCCTCACCAAGTTATTAGTACAAAGCAGTCGGCAACTGAACTGCTTATGACTCTGCTTTCACAGTCGAATGATAGCTATAAAGACTTTGAAAAGACAAGTGATAAAATTCGAACCAGTAAGATTACCGCCGAGCCTTCAGGTTTCTTTGAGATAAGCACACCCACATCCTTAATTGATGCCATCCGTTCATTTGTTGATATATCAGTTTTAGGAGTAGACACTGGAAAATTACTTTTGACACTTACTCTTGACACCAGCCCGCGATATCTTCTTTTTGTTTCTGAATTATTAGTCAATTTTGTTCCATTGGCTCTTCGCAGATCGAAACTCAGGAACACCTTACCGCAAATTTTGCAATTCTTGATTACCCACAACTCAAGAGACAGTGAGAACAAATTACTCACAAATATTTCTCAGTCACTAGTGGACCTTTCCGATGATCCCCAATATTCCGAAATTGCTCTTGGCCAGCTTCAAAGGCTTGTTTCTGATACAAATAACGTAGTAAAAAGAAATCTTGTTGTTCAAATTCACGAATCTTCCACCGCTGTTCAGAAGACTTTGAGCTCGATCAAGGTTCAGTTGATGAATAGCTCTAATTATTCAGTGAGAGATTTGGCCACACGTGACTTTTCTTAGAGACTGGTCGATGAGAACCTAAAGCCTCCTCAGTGCTGAACTACAGCAACACACAAAGTTTCATCTCTCCAAACATTTCAATCATTGTTAACACAAACTATATACTTGGCTGTGCCCGTTTTTGTATAAAATAGGCATTGCAAAAGGACCGATCTTGTGACAACTCGGCCCTTTTCTATTGGTCAAACTTGTTTTGTGAAAGATAATTTTTTTCTTTAAAATGTAGCCACACAAGTATCCAGCTATTTTCCCACCTTAAGCCATGCGGCAATCCGCTTTTCATAAATCGTCACCAACTGTTCTTGCTCAATGAACTTGCCAAACAGTGCAATCGTTGTCATCTCATCCTGATACACGCGCGTCATCACATTGAGCTGTTTAGTACGTTTCGCATTCTTTTTCCCTAGATCTGCTAACCATACTCGAACATCAGTTGGCGTCTGTAATGCTGCTACCTCCTCAGCTGACGTTTGCTTCAAAAGACTGGCAAATCGGTCGGCCATGCGGATACCAGCACTATCAATGTCGCCTAAATATGCATAACGCATCCCTCGTTCTTCCAGTCCTTGAATGAGTCGCACATACACGTCATTGAAGTCATTGCCGGACTGTAAAATCAATGGCCAGTCCGGATGTTCCTGATGAAGCAACGCAAACACACCGTTATTTTCGATGACCACCGCCTGTTTGTTTTTCAACGGAAAGTCGAGCATCGGTGTGAGTTGCCAAGGATTCAACGTCAAGGGTTGGGGTAAGTCGGTTTCAAAAACATTTGCAGACGTGAACGCCATGCCGATCAACCGCGCTGTTAGTTCATTGACCTGTCCAGACTGAAAGCAGTGCGTCATGACCCACCGATAGTAGGCAAACAGCGCCGGATCTTCACGAGCATCGTTGAGTGTATGCGCTGTGAGTCCCATGGCGACTGCCTGCTGTCCCCGCGGCGGCAAGGCTTTACCGCGTTTAATTTGGTTAAACAACTCGTCAAGTTTAGCTGCCCGGTCTGGCGCTGATTGTCCCGTTGCCTTTTCAAATGCCTCAATATATTGACTCACTTTGTCACCCCTTCATACATTTCGCACTGACCAAAATTTTTTCCTTGATAAAACCGGTTTTCAGTCAGCGTTTGAAAAACAATTGTTGGAAAGTTGTTTGGTAACACCTATCTTGCTTTGGGCAGGTTGCGGCTGTGTTGTTGTATGTATTTAAGCCTTTTTTGTGCCAAAAGATTTACTGATTGACCTCTTATTTCAACATCTATAAACTATAACCAAGCATCGAGAAAGGACCAATTACCCTTTCTTCTTTGCCTAGCGGATTGGATGGCTCACACCCCTCAATATTCTGGAAACGCGGAGGTGATGGCCATGCCAAGTTCAGGAGACGAAAGGGGGTCGCCGCATTGGATGTGGCGTCGATTATCATCGCGCTAAGCATACTGATTACCAGTATTGCGAAAGCGTACGCGATAATCAAAAAAGCTAACCAAAACGGCTAGCTTTTCCCCTCGTCATCTGAAACGCGTTGAGGTCATCGGGAGGCCCCCCGGTGGCCTCTTTTCAACACCTATATTATAGGCTACAGATTGATATGACGTCAATTTATTCTCAAAAACAGTGATGACTTCAGTATTGGCTTGCTTTTACCTCGCTCGGCAATAGCCCTATCAATCTGGAATCAGGTATCCTTCTTCCAAATAAAGTTCTGCTGCACCCGATTAAGATGAAACTTCCCATCGCCTTGTTGTGGCGAGCCCATGACATCCCAGACAATATTATCCACCCCATCGGCCAAAAGCTTGTTCTGAGCCCCGCTTGGCATAGTCGCAATAAAACTGAAACCAAAGTTGACAATGGTCTTCGCAAAGGATTTTGCGGTTTCAGGATCTAACTTATCTGCAAACTCATCAAACATCACCAAATGCGGGGCGTCACGCATTTTTGACCGCTGTAACACCATCTTGGGCACTAGAAGCAATGGCAAGACCATCGCTTGCGCCTTTTCCGCGCCGGAGCCACCGGATTGAACGAATTTGTCGTCCACCACTTCGAAGTCGTTTTCACCACTTTGACGGCGCCGAATCAACACCTGAAAATCTGACCATGTACGCGTATCAAGTAAGTTTTCAGCTGCTGCAAAGAAAGCATCATCATCGTCGGAGACTTCAGTATTGTTGGCCAGCTGTTCAAGTCGCTGTTTAACCAACGATTCCAAATGTGGCCGCTGTTGCCGCTGAGAGTCGCAGGCTTCGGTAATGGCTTCCGGGGCGATGCCTTCAACTGGGCTGAGTCGTACCTTCAACTTGATGTGCTGATGACTGGCGCCTTGAGCGAGGATTTCATTCTAAGTCGTCATGACATGATACTGAGCACTAATGGCTGCAACGGCTGCTTGCACAAAGGTGGTATAAGCCATATCATTACCGCTTTTTTCTTCGGCTAACGCTTTTTCAACGCCAGCGTAATCTTCACGCAAAAGACGCATGGCATCGTTGATATCAAATGCCACCACCGTCAAGCCGTTGCTAGGAATCGAACGTTGCTGCCGCATAGCGCTTGCCTCGGCTGGAAATCCCCGCTCGGCAAACAGCACATCCAGCGCGTTTCGATCTTCCCCTTGACCATCATGGCGATGAATCAGGCGCCCGATCTGATCGCTGATATCTGCATAACTACTGCTGCGAATGCGACTGCGGTTACTATGCGCAAAAGCCAGTAATTCATCAATATCCTTAAGCCGAACGTCTTCGGGAAAATACGGTTTTAACGTCTTCAACTTCGAAGCACCATCCGCGGCCCATTCTTCAAGGCGAGTGGTGGCGCTTTTGATGTTTGCGGTTAAAACATGGATCGTCCCTTGACGCTGATTGATTTCCGATTCAACACTTTGGACTTGTTGATTCAGTTTCTGTTGTTTGGTAGCAGTCGCCGACAAACGTTTAGGTAAGTCGGGATCAACTTTCAGCGTAGCCCGCTCTGCCTTCAATCGTGTAATCGTTGCTTGCAAACCCGCGGCATCAAATTCAGGATCGATCGTTCCGTTTAATGCGTCTAAGGTGGCTTTTTGCGCGGATTGCTGTCCTTCATTTGCGCGCAGTTCAGTCTGCAACTTACTTAACGTTTTAATCAGCGGTTTGAGCTGCTTTTGAATCGCCGTCAGCTGCGGCAAAATGGTCGCATTCTTTAGTATCACTTTTAGGTCCGGATGCTTTGCCAAAATGGCCGTTTGTTGATCAAGCAGCGGCTGATACTGCTTATTCATTTGCGCCGCACCGGCTTCGTGAATTGTTTGGTTGTCTTGTTGCAAACCATCATGCACTCGGCCACTGCCAAAGCCTTGTACCCGATTATCGATCGCATCGCCCATCTTGGTTTGCATCTGCTTGGTGATCTCGATATCGGCACTGAGACGATTCATGGTTTCTTCAAGGCCATCATATTGTACTTTGGCGGCCGACAGCTGATGAAGGTAATGACTTAGCCGGGTCTGGATCTCTTCCCACGCATCAGCTTGCATCACATTAGAGAAATCATTTAATTCACTCGTGCGCGCAAGTAACTGCACTTTAATTGGTGCCAACTGAGTTTGTAAATGTGCGTTTAGTTGCTGCGTTAACGCGTCATGTTGCGCCATTAGCTCATTCAATTTGGTTTGATACTTCTTGATCTTGGCTTGAGTTGCCTGATAGTCATCGAGTTTTCCCTGGAGTGTCGCGATTTGTTCGTCATATTGCGTCCGGCGTTTGATCAGCTGATCCTGCTCGGCTTTTTCGTCGCGCAACTGCTCTAATAGCGTTGTCACTTCTGCTAATGCCTGATTCAGATCCCCTAACTGCGCTTTATATGCCGCCACTTCTTGCTCAGTATGAATCAGATTCTCCCGATCGGCAGTGTTACTGGCAAACAAGCGACTGTATGGCGTCAGCAGAATCTCCTGAAGATGGTTCAGATTATGCCAAAAGATTCGTGATTTCATCCGCTTCAATCGCCGCTGCCCTTCGCCGATGCGCTTCAAAAGCCCGCGATAAAAATTGACTTGACGCTGACTGTCAGCAACTCGGCGAATCACCATTGGATCAATGCCTTCTTGTGCATCTTTTAAGGCTGCCAGTATCGGTGCAAACTTTTCATTCCCGGAAGTCAAAGTCGGCGAGGCCAATAGCCGATAAGCATTGGCTAACCGGCCCAGTACTTTGCCATCGCTAAAGCCATAAACGCGAGTGGCAACAAATTCGCGGTAGTCTTCAGGGCGCTCAAAAACATGCAATTGATCGCCTAGAGCTGCATTGGCGGCCTTAAAACCGAGCTTGTCTAAACTTTTTCCTTTATTATCAGTCGTTTGCAAGTCTATTGGTGTTTGAGTTTCATTCGAAATGACCACAAACCACCATGTTGGTTTGCGGGGATCGTCTTGTACGCGGGTGGCTCCTAAACCAAGCAATACCTGGCGCTGGTCAGAACGCAACAAGACATAACTATAGCCGGTTCGTACTTTCATTGCGCCCGGCCCCCAGCCAAGCAGCATCGATTCAAACGTCCGTGTGTCCCGACTACTATTGCGGGCACTGGTACTTTGCGACACTTTTTCTGTATTCTTGGCGGGGTTGAACGATGGCGTCGTAATCGCGCCATCAATGAGCATCGGGAAGAAGCAGTTGGCTAGTGTCGTTTTGCCGACCGCGTTTTCGCCAATTAAAGTCAGGTTGCCATTTTTTGCAGCTTGCATATCTAATTTGGCGTATTTATTAAAGTTGCGTAAATGGTAACTGACAGGTACCAAAATTTGCGTCATGATGCCGTATCTCCCTTTATATCTTCCTCCTGAGTAACTAAAAAGCGTCCTACAATCGGTGTTGGCAGCCAGTAGTCATCTTGGTTAACCATCAAATCATTCTCCAATAATGCTGCTTTTACCTGGCTGGGTTGAATGGTAAATCCCGGAAAAATTTCTCCTGTCACTTTTCTAATGAGTGCGGTTAAATCAGCGGCCGCCACCCCTGCGCCAAGTTGATGGGCCACTGCCAAAGCGACTAGATAAGGCTTGGCAACACTAGGCTGGCGTTGCGTGTCCAGTAGCAGCGCATAACGATCCCCGATTTCTAAAACAAACCGCCCGCCTTGCGCCCACTGTTCGGCAATCTCTTGCTTGTTGACAGCCAACGTTGACCAAAGTTGCGGATTGGCTTTAGGACTCATAAATTGTTCTGTCAGTAAAACACGGTTAACTTTTTGAATCTCGCTTACTTCCTCTTGGGACTGGACATTGACCAAATAATTCACCAAGTTTTGGGCAAATTCATTGAAATCCGGATGAACCTCCCAATAATCATCAATCTCTGCTGGTACATTTTCCGAATCGTCTTCAAAGCGATCTGGGGTGAACAACCCGAATCGTTTTACGAACAGTGCATCAACGGTACGCAACAATTCCCGCTCCTCTAACTCCGTAACCTCGCTATGCACCTGCCGGATGATTTTTTGGGTGGCAATGGCCCGATCCGCTTGATTATTCTGTAATTCCGGCTCATTAATGATCGTTTTAACCGTTGCCAAAAGAACATGAACCTGCACCGGCGAAAGTTTCTCGGTTCCCAACAGAAAAAGCAGATTTTCTTGAAAGTTTTCGGGCGTGATGCCGAACATGTTCTTAAAGTAAAATCCGATTCGTTTCTGCACGGAAGGTTTCTTTAAATCCGCAATGGCACCTCGACTCAATTGCGTGGCGGCAGCAAGCGGCGTGGTGGTAAACACCCCGTGATCCAACAATTCATTAATCACCAGTTGATCGCGTTTAGTTATTTGCGCCATCTTATTTCTTCTCCTTAATCAAACGAAAACGTGAACCCATGCGGCAGCACAACTGCATAATCTTCGCCTGCCACTTGCAGCTGTAACGGCGGCGAATCCGGTAATGCTTCGACTGATTTGGTTGCGCGACCAAATGGAGCAAAAGCAGCAAGATCTTTGTGATAGGTGGCAGCAAATAGTTTAACGATTTCATCGCGCGCGATAACTGTCTTGAGCGTCAAATTGTGATCAACCCGGCCATGGAAATCATCCACCATCAACGTCCGCCGAAATTCTCGCAGTCCTGCCAGTTGGGCCTGCTCGCTCGGTGCATCATCGGTGACGGTCGGATTGTCGGCGGCACTGGCCGGCTGCTTTGTAATGGGATTGGCTAAATAATGAACTGGCCCCATCGTAGACGCATCTAGCAAGTCATTGGGGTCATCAACTTCACGATCCGCCGGCAAGTGCCGTGGGATCTGGGCAGGAATCGTCAGCTGGGCGTAATGTGCGAGTAACCCATCAATTTTCTTAGACAGTGCTTTCAAGTCAATCGTTTGGCGCTTAGCATGTTCAAATTCCTGACTAAGTAAACGCACGATGCCTAACAAGGTATTAAAGACAAGATAAATCGAATCGAGACTACTATCAATCGCGGTCGTCGTTGGACTCATACTTAGCGATAACCGATTGAGCTGCGACTGTGCCCATTGCTTGGTCCGCTGAAAGCGAGTGACTAGCACTTCTTGACGGCCGACAGCGTGAGCAGCATCCAGATCCCCTTTAGCCTGCTGGGAATGGGCAATCTGATCAGGAAAAGTACGGTCGTCAGCCAAACCTTGAATACGTGCTGCCTGATTCAACATTTGCCGGTATGCCGGGATCGCTTCTTGGCGCAACATTTGCTGCAAGTGGGCTGCAGCCTGACTTCCATGGTTAAAGGCAATATCGTTTGCAATCTCATCAAGATCATCTTCTAATTTATGAATGCCTTTCATCACATCGTCATAAGCATCAAGCATATTTTTAAAATCATTGTAAAGCCGGGTGTCGGCCCCCGAACGAACCGGTACACTCAGTTTTTCGACCAGATCCACGTATTCCTGAATCCGATTGGTGTTGGCCGTAATGGTACTTTCGGCATCGATGACTTTTTGCATCATTTTCAAGTATTCAATGCCGCTGCTTGTGATCCGGTAAACATATGACTGGCGGATATGGTACTGACCGCTGCGCATGCGGGCGCGTACTTTTCGCGGGCTTACTTCAACTAACCCTGCTTGCGTCACGAGGACATCGAGCACCTTTTTCAAGACGTCATCGGCAATGGGCGTTTCCCCACTGAGGCCATCAAGATAATCGTTGTTGTACTTCCGGGCTAAATAACTCAAGGTGATCGGTTCACTGCTGCTGCCGGCATCGCGATAAAGAATCGTCAGCACTGACCAGCCAGCTAAAGGATGATGCACACTCAGTCCTAATTGACTTGCTAATAATAGATTACGCAAAGGCTCCGATAATGTCGCTGCCATCTTCCTGATTCCCCTCTTTTAATCCGCGTCCATATTCCCTCCATTATACAAGAAGTACGGTTCGCACAATAGAGATGCTGCTGCCTCATTAATATGACTCGTTTAACGATTTATGTCATTCCAACAAAGGCCGCGCGCTTCTCCCGCCCCCCAAAATCGTCAGTCATGACATTTGTCACATCACATTCATGACAATCGCGACTACTGGCAATCATGGTGGCCGCATAGTATCGATGTTGGAGGTGGATGACATGCACACCATTATTCGAACTGAACATCTGAAATTCAGCTATGGTAAAAAACAAGTTTTAAATGATATTAACTTAACGGTAAACGCCGGTGAAATCATCGGTTTGATCGGCATTAACGGCGCAGGTAAAACCACCTTGCTGAACATTTTGCTAGGACTACTTAAAGGTGAAGGCGCGGTCAGCGTTTTTGAACAGCAGCCCGGATCGGCTATTAGCAAGGCACGGATCGGGTCGATGCTTCAAGGCGACATGGTTGTTCCCGGCATCACGATTGCAGATTTACTGAAGCTTGCTGCGGCTGAAAGCGATCATCCGCTTGACACTAATAAATTGCTCACGGACTTACGCTTAGAACCTTTTAAAACACAGCGACTCGGCAGTCTTTCCGGTGGGCAATTGCGTCGGGTGACATTTGCCGTTGCCTTAATCAACCAACCGGACTTACTTTTCCTCGATGAACCTACTGTCGGGATGGATGCCAACTCGCGTAAAGCATTCTGGGACAACATCGAGCAATTGCGCCAAGAAGGTAAAACCATCGTGATTACCAGCCATTATCTCGAGGAAATCCAACAAATTGCGGACCGCCTGCTGATTCTGCAAAAAGGTCGCTTCACATTTGACGGCTCCCTCCAGCAACTGCAAAAACAGCATCTAGGTGCCACCATTACATTTGAAACTGACCTGCAACTACTCATTTTCAACGGATTGCCTGCAGTTGATCGCGTTGATCATCTCAAGCATAAACTCGTCATTCACAGCACAGATGGTGACCAGACCCTGCGCGCATTGACACCGCTGCTTGACCGCCTACACCAAGTGAGTGTGAATCGTGAATCACTAGAAGATATTTTCCTACAGTTAACCCAACAGGAGGCTAAATAAAATGAAAACATTCCTTGCACAATTAGCTTTTGACGGCAAGCGATTAGTCGTCCGAAACGCCTCATTCATTTTCTTTTCAATCATCATGCCAGCTGGATTTTATTTACTCTTCACTAAGATCATGGTGAGTGGATCAGCTGCAGAAATCAAGCAATTCAATCTCACTTACCTGGGCCAGATGATCGTCTACAGTGTTTTAATTGAGGCTTTCTTCAGCATTGCTTCTATCTTAAGACGTGACCGTGAAAAAGGCCTGACAACTTTTTTGCGGCTTTCTCCACATGGCACCTTACCTTATTACACGTCCATCACCTTTTGGATGTTGATGATGAGTCTGCTGTCAGTTGTGGTGCTAGGCGGGATTGCAGTTGGGGTTAATGGCGTTCGGCTTGAAATCAGTCAATGGTTGGGGCTGATAGTTGTGGTCTTAATCGGACAGCTGCCTTTGCTCATGATCGGAATTGCGCTGTCACATATCCATCGAGAAGAAATGCTCAGTCTTGCCAGCAACTTGCTGACTTTTCCGATGGCCTTTGTCAGTGGCTTATGGTGGCCCATCAGCATGTTGCCAAGTTGGCTTCAAACAATTGGCAAGCTGATGCCGACTTATTTCGTCAACAATCTCTTAAATGAACTGACGTCACGTGCTAAAGTAGACTTAACCAATTTGATTGGCATAGTTGTTTGGGTCTTACTTGCCGGCTTGGTCGTTGTGGCAATGACTCGAAACGAACAACGGAGAGGCGTGGCATTGGGTGAGGCATAGTTTTCGATTATGGTTCAGCAATCTGGAATGGACCAGTTATGTGTGGCTGCTTTATTGGCCATATATTATGAGCGAGTTCATCCCCACCAAGTCCAGTATTGACTGGCTGTGGATTGGCTTAGGGGTCCTTTTCCTGGTCGTTTATATTCTCGTTAATGAAATCGATCGGTGGCTGGCGGTGACGATTCCACTAGAACTCTTCATTGCCGGCTTGTTTTCGATCTTTGCCTTCAATAACTACATGATTATTTACCCAGGATGGCAGATTTCATTTATCTTGGCCCGGTATCCGCGAAAATATTTTCGCTGGTTTGCCACCGCATTTTACGTGATTATGTTCATCGGACTCTGGCGTTATAATCAGTTTCATCCTGGCGTCATTGGTCTCGACAATGCGAATATTAGCGACCTTGTTTTTCCATTAGCCTCACCGCTGATTTCGTACACCCTTGCGCGCTCAGTCATCCGTCGCCGCCAGTTAAGTCAAACCAATCGGCGGCTGCAGGCGGTTGTTCGCCGCGGTGAGCGTGAACGCATCGCGCGTGACTTGCACGACACACTTGGCCAAAGCTTCTCGATGATCACGCTCAAAACCGAATTGGCAAAAAAGTTACTCATCAAAGCGCCGGAACGAGTGGCCCAAGAATTAGACGATATTGCTAAAACCAGCCGCGACAACCTACAATTGGTTCGCGCCATTGTCAACGACCTTCATCAGCAGTCCCTCAGCGAAATGATGTTGGAACAAGGTAAAAATCTCGCGGAAGCGGATGTGGTTTTACTGACAAACGGGGAAAATGAAGCCACTGAATGGCCGACAACCGTTCAAGCCCAATTGAGCGCCGTCATTTCCGAAGCCATTACCAATGTGATTCGCCACGCGCACGCTCACCAAGCCATCATTACCTTCGATCAAACCCCTACCGCTTATCTGGTTGAGGTTCAAGATGACGGTCATTCAAAAAGCTATGTTCGCGCTGGGTCAAATGGTATTAGCGGCATGCAACAACGCATGCAAGCGGTCAACGGCACTTTTTCCATTGTCCATAATCGCCAAGGCACACGGGTTTCACTTACTTTGCCAAAGGAGGCCTGATGATGATTACGTTATACCTTGCCGAAGATCAAAGCATGTTAAACTCGGCACTTTCGCAGTTACTCAACTTGGAAGATGATTTAACCGTCATCGGCAGCGCACAAGACGGCGCCACCGCTTGGCAAGCCATTCAATCGCAGCCGCCTGATGTCGCGATCCTCGACATTGAAATGCCGAAAATGACCGGCCTGGATGTTGCTGATCAAATTCACACGCACGCTTTACCTACCAAAGTCATTATCCTGACTACCTTCGCCCAAAAAGTATATTTTCAACGCGCTATTGCTGCTCAAGTGAACGGTTATCTTTTGAAAGACAGCCCAAGCGATGACCTAATCGCCGTTATCCGGAAAGTGATGACGGGGCAAACAGTTTACGCACCGGAATTAGTTGCGAACATGGTCACGGCTGAAAGCAACCCCCTGACAGAGCGCGAATTGGCCGTTCTCGGGGAAGTCGCCAGTGGTTTGTCTTCCAAACAAATCGCAGCCTCGCTTTTTCTATCTGAAGGCACCGTGCGTAACTACTTGTCGGCCATCTTTAGTAAGCTAGGGGTGCATAATCGGATTGAGGCAATTGAGATGGCGAAACGGAATAAGTGGTTGGCATGAAGGCGTTGTTTCGATAAAATTCAACTAGCTGGCTAAACTAATTCAAAGCTCATTCTATGGCTACACCTCTTCTAGGTCATCACCATCATTCAAAGTGGGGTCTAAAAATGGACACTAGCAAACTAACATTGTTGTTTCCGGGAAATCCCTTAAGAGTCTCTCAACCCGACCCAGATTACGCCGAAGAATATACGGTTGCAAAATCCATGACTAATGTTCGGCTTATTAATCTTGATTGCTTATTAGATCAAAATCAGCTTGAGTTGAATACGTCTTTTCCTTCTGAAACAACAGTTATCTATCGTGGATGGATGTTACGGCCAGAGACATATTCTAAAATGAATAGTTTAATCTTAGCTTCTGGAGCAAAAATGCTTACTGATACCCACGCCTATACAGGGACCCATTTGCTTCCTAGCTGGGCCCATCACTCTAACACACTCAAATCAGCTTGGACAACCGATTTATCCGATAAAGGTATCATACGAGTGCTTAACCAATTTTCCGGACCAGTCACAATAAAGGATTTTGTTAAGAGCAGAAAGCACGAATGGTATAGTGCCTTTTACATTCCAAATGCTCAAAACTTTTCACAATCTTTGGAAGTGATTCATAACTTCATTACTCGACAGGGCGAGAACCTTGTTGGTGGTCTTGTCATCCGTGAGTTTGTTCCGCTACTTCAGACAGGCACCTACTTATCAAACAATCCGACATTTGAGGAATATCACGTTTTCTATTGGCAAAGAAATCCATTTGTGGTTATTGATTATTGGGGGAAGAATTTTGAAAGCTTGAATGCAAACGATCAGCAATTCATTAAAAAACAAGGCGCTGATATTAAATCTTCTTTTTTCACAATCGACTTTGCCCGAAAGATCAATGGTGATTTAACAATTATGGAAATTGGCGATGCACAAGTTTCGGGTTTGCAGAATTTCGATGTTAATCATTTTTATCGGTTATGGTTAAATCAAAAATAAATCTTCAATCTTTTCCGATAATTGCTGAAAAGTCAGATAGATTTTCCTTTATGTGTGAAAATCTATCTGACTTTAATTTGCAAAGAATTAGTTTTAACTTTAATGACTGGTCATCATTTAACATTCGCAAAAAATAACCATTCGTCATAGACGCTTAATACGATTGTACAGTAGCACCAATCAACCCCGGTCCAGTATGAACTCCCAACGATGGTGACACTTCACCGATAAAATCAACCGGGTGTCCTGTGGCTTCTTCTATTTTTGCGGCTAGTTTCTTCACCAGCGTTGGATTCTGGCCGTGCGCGACTCCGATTCGATAATGATCACTGTTCTTGCAATCCTGCTCAATCTGATTGACCAGTTTTTGAAGCGCCTTTTCCTCCGAGCGGGCTTTAAAGATTGGATAATAAACGCCTTCCGGATCACATGAAATAACCGGTTTAATATGTAAGACCGAGCCGACTAATCCGGCAACCCGACCAATTCGTCCCCCGGCACTCAAATATTTCAGCGTCGGCACGTAAAAATAGATCCGACTTTTAACGATCGATGCTTCAACTTTTGCCACCAGCGTCTGAAACGATTCGCCGGCATTGATTAGCGAGGTCGCATAGGCAACTTGAATGCCACTGCCAATGCCGATGCTTTTCGTATCCAAAATGGTAATCTGCTTGTCGGGAAACTCCTCCGCCGCTAGTTGAAAGACATGGTGCGTGACTGACAGCGCGCTCGAAATTGTAATCCCAAGAATCTGCGTATAACCCGCCGCAAACAGCCCTGCCAGCGCTTCTTTGGCTGCATGCGGTGAAGGACTGGATGTTTTCGGCAAGGTTTCAGCCGTTGCCAATGCCGAATAAAATTCATCCGGGGTAATATCAACCGCGTCCAAATAGTTATGCCCGTTCATCGTAATGTTCAATGGGACAACCGCGATATTCGGGTTCGCATCCAGCACACTTTTAGGAACATCCGAACCTGAATCAACGAGAATTGCAATTTTTTCGGTCATGTTGCGCCTCCATCAGCTTTAATGACTATATTATATAGTTTTAAAAACTAGATGTAAATAGGTTCATGACGTTTATCACTTTTATTTGTAGTCTTCCACAAATAAAAATGGCTCCGAGACTCACAAACACTGTGTTCTCAGAACCATAGCGATCTTTATAACTTTTTAACCAAAACCAAACACGGATTCCAGGCATCCCACAACTGCGGGAAGACCTCTAAGCGCTCAAACCCCATCGCTTCATAAAAACGAATTGTTCGATCATATTCCGGATAATGACCTTCATCAACCGTTTTAACCTGCAGATAATGTGCATGTTGCCGCGCAAAGGCCGCCAACGCCTGAAATAGTTGCCGGCCAACTCCCTTGTGGTGGTAAGCTTTCTTGACGCCCATACAGTTAATCTCACCTGTTGCTTGACTCGTTTTATCAAAATCAACGAACCCAATGACTTGATCATCCTGTTTAGCGACCCATAGTGGTAAAGCTGCCGCCGCATCAATATATTCCTGTGTTGATGCGGGTAGCCCAAACCATTCAGGCAAGTCTGCTAAAACTTCGCGCACAATGGCCTGCTTTTTTGCTGGCGCTTTTTCACGTGTGACGATGATACTGTTGCTGCTGACCATGCTGCATCTCTTTTCAATCTTGGATCAACTTGACGAAAAACAATTCACTCACGCCATTGTCAGGATAATCAACGGTTCCAAATTGTTGAAATCCTAGCGCAGGATAAAACTGCGGACCTTGGAATGACAACGTATCTAAATGGACGATTGGACAATTAATTTCCTTGAACGCGGCCAATAGTTGGTTCACCAGCCGCGTGCCAAGTCCTTTACGCCGATACGCCGGTGCGATCCACAACGCTTCAATGTAGCCGATTCGATACATAGCGCTATAGCCGAAAATACCGCCAACACACTGTCCATCTTCTTCAGCCAAAAAAGTGAACGTGATTCCCGGTTTTGCCTGCAAAAGCGGCTTCTTCGCCAAATTCTCTGCCTCAAACTGATCTTCAACCCAAGTCATCGCTGCATCATCCCCTGAGGCTAACGTATAGATCGCTGGCAATACTGGTGATACTTGCAACTGCAATGGTTTGACAAAAAAGTATTCGGTCAACGCTGCATGGGTATAATGCAACTTGCCGAACGCTTGATATTGATTGGCGCGATAAAAAGCCGGCGCCTGATAATCAAAAGTTTCTAATCTGACTTTGCAACATCCCGCCTTGAAAAGCGCCTGCTCGACTGCCACTAGCAAGGCCTGGCCGATTCCTTGCCGACGAAACATTGGATCGACCCACAGCATCTCCAAATAGCCGATCCCGTAATCATCCGAACTCGCCGCCACGCCGCCAATAACTTGAGCGCCTTGTTTAGCAATGAGATTAATGGTCAAGTCAGCCCCCTTCCCGGAAAAAGGGTGCGACTTTACATTATCGTGATCTAATCGGTCTACCAGTTCCCACCCTTGATCCAAGGTGCCTGATTTGATTTTCATTTCATCCTCCAGTCATTATAAATAAAGTAATAAAGACTCAAAAGTAATTGCTTTGTTCAAAGACTTTTGATCATAGCATTTGTAAAGTGGTACGCTTACTTGGCTTTGATTATACTGAATATTCAACTAAAATAAAATGAAAATCAAAGAGGTCATGAAAAGCTATCGTGGTATTTCACCGCATATTGAGTGTCCCTTCCGGAAAAGGACTCGCAAATTATAATTTATATCGTGCGATTTCCTCACGATATCGGCTCAATAACTGATGTGTACAACGCTTGGGAGTCATTGATCTTTTGACGTTTTTCCAGAGAATTGCTGCAACTTTTAATCGAGAACTAAAGACAACAGTAGCATGATCAGCAAAGAAGTCGCGTACAAATCGATTCCACTCGTAAGTCTGTTCCTCGACATTATGGGCAAGAAACTGTTTGCGCGCCGATGGTGTTCGGGTCGCTTGATAAACCGCAACTAGATCGGCCACCGTCAATCCTAACTCAGGCCGCGACTCGGCTTGCCGTTTGACAACTGCCATTGGCTTGGTGAACGCAAACTTAGATGTCTTAAAATACGCCGCAAAAAAGCAACGTGCGGCCGCGTTAAACGCGAAACCCGATCCGGCAAGTGGCGTCGTGAGCGTGATCGCACCAAGATTAACTTTGGCTGTCGGTCCGCTCGTTCGCGTTGGGGTCTCAGGAGGCTCACCTAACATTGCCGCCCTTAGCCGCTGATTCAATTCCGCTTTGGTACCGGAAGCAGCCAAATGATACTCACGACAAAGTGCAGTCAGCTCGGTCTTGTAGTGATAATAATCAAAAAAATCCGCTTTTAACACCATGCCATCGTCCCTTTGCTGACTTTCCACCTTGTATCAGTTACTTCTTAAGTATACATTAGTCTAATTTAATTCTCATGCCGGTTTTTCACCGAGGCAAGTTGCTTACCGTGGGCATAGCCGTACAACGGTGGTTGACATTTTTCAGGGCTGACTTGATCATCATCTAAAAATACATACCCGGGTAAAATAAAAAGCCCGTGGTTAGATCATCAACTTCTTTGACAATCCCCACAGGCGCTCAATATTAATCTTTCATATGTTCAGTTAATTCTACTTTAGCAGCGTTATAACCCTTGATAAAATCAGCAACCTCTTGCATCCGATGACCAGTGACCACATTGCCAAACGGTGCGATTTGCCCTTCACACGCAACACTTTCTAAATACTCAAATGGTGCCGCATCCGCTCATTTGCCATACACTTCTTTAGCCAAACCCATTGCCGACCACGCCTTGGGCCATCCTGCGTAAAATGCCAAATGCGTGATGGTTGCTACAACTTCCTCTTTCGTCAAGCCATGATCTTTACCCATTTTCAGGTGTGCTTTTAACTGGGGGAAATCGCCGCTCGTCATGAGACAGGCGATGGTGATCAAACTGCGATCACGCGCCGATAACTCGTTTTCTTTGGCCCAGACTTCGCCGAACAAGACATCATCATTTAGTGCGGCGAATTGCGGGGCAAAATCGCCTAACTGTTTTCTTCCTGCTGTTTGTTTCTTCATCAATTAGTCAACCTCCGTTAATGCTGCATATGCTTCATCACTGACAGGTTCAAGCCATTCGCTGGTTCCTTTCGTAATTGCAATATGGCTCATCCAATGATCTTTTGTGGCCCCGTGCCAATGTTTGATACCTTCGTGAATCGTGACAACATCGCCTGGACGTAACTTTTGTGCCGGCTTGCCTGCTTCTTGGTACCAGCCTTCACCACTTGTTACCAGCAAGATTTGAAATCCGTGATGATGAATGTGCCAGTTATTGCGGCACCCAGGTTCAAACGTCACATTGGCGACATGGACATCAATTTCATTTTCCGCGCCTACAAGTGAATGCAAATAGCTCTGGCCTTTAAAATATTGTTGATAAGCGGTGTTAGCTTGGCCTAGTCCGAAAAGACCCGCATGATCATTCTCTTTAGTCACACGATCTACCTTCTTTCGTCATTGAGTTCATTATGCGTCAGCAACTGAAAAATGTATAATACTTATATAGTATGTATCATTATGCATTTTTATTATGATTAGGAGCCTTGGCCTTGGAATTACGCACGTTACGTTATCTGGTAGCAATTGCCGACGCAGGCACGATCACGGCTGCTGCCAATAAGATTCACATCTCCCAACCTGCCTTGTCGCGCCAAATGCAGGAACTAGAGCGTGAACTTGGCACCAAACTTTTTAATCGGAAAAATCGGGCGATCAGCTTAACTGCTAATGGCACTTATCTCGTCAACCGGGCGCGCCAAATCCTTAACCTGACAGACGCTGCTATCACCGATATGACTGATGACCAAGCCATTAACGGCAGCTTAGCCATTGGTCTGGGTGAATCCAGGCTTAATCGCAGTGTTCTGCATGCGGCCAAGGCCTTGGTGACCACATTTCCTGATGTTAAATTAAAAATCTACAGTGGTAATGCGGCCGAAATCACCGAACAACTTGACCATGGCTTACTCGACTTTGGCGTTGTGATTGATCCGGCCGATACTTATAAATATGCCTATACACCGATTTCCGGTGAAAACATCTGGGGATTAGTGGTTCCTAAAACCGATCCGTTGGCTAAATTCGCGGCTGTCACGCCAAAAATGATCCGCCATCAACCACTCATCATTTCAGAACGACAACCAGTTGTCACCTTGTTTGAAAAATGGGCCGGTTCCAATTTTGACCCCGCGCAAATCGTTGCCCGCTTCAATTTAGCCTACAATGCCGGAATACTGACAAACCTTGGCTTAGGTTACACTGTGGGCCTTGATCATTTACTCGATAACCGGGAAATGGCCTTATCATTTATCCCATTTTCACCTAAACTCACGACCCGTATGACGTTGATCTGGACCCGCCATGCGCCCATGTCGCGAACCGCGCAAAAGTTTCTGACGATCTTTCAGCAACAAAACCCGTCACCCGCCACTTGAAGATTAACGCAAACAACCAGCAGATGCGCCGACTGAAGAGACGTTTCTGCTGGTTGTTTATTCAAGCTATGATTGAAAGTGACTCAGGTTATAACTCTTTTTTCTGCAAAAGCCATGCTGACGAACCGATCATCACAATCAAAAATCCGAGGCTAACTGCAATATACGGCGGCAACTCGCTCATTTCCATGCTACCAACGCCCAAGTTCTGGGAAACTGCCAAGAAATCAATATACTTCAACCATGACCACTCTCCAATTAGATGGATCACCCCTACGAGAATCGGAAAAATAACCACGACAATCGTGGCAATTGTCATCGAGCCAGTCGCGATTAATAAAAAGACGCCCAGACTAAAGATGACACTCAGGAAAAAGGTGGCTGCAACAATACTTAAACCCATAGTATTCAAAACACTTGGCCAGCTGACACCTAATGCGCGCCCCTTCGCTAAACCGCCAAGCAGCGCAATACCAAAGTTAACGGTAAATAAGATAAGTAAGTCAAGCAACATCACTAAGTATTTCGCCAGAACAAATTGGAGGCGCGAAATCCCTGAAATCAGCGTATTCTTGTAAACCTTCTGGCTAAACTCATAGCCAAAAACAATCACAAAGACCCCGATAAAGAAATAAAGTAAGAGCGTGTCCGACATATTGGCGGCCTGCACGCCAAACTGAGCCGTCCACGTTTTTGCAGCAATTTGAGCAATAAGATTGTCATCCCCATGTACTGTCACACCGCCGATATTCTTGCTTGTAACAGACCAAACAGCATAGGCGATGGTGATAAGAACGATGACATACATGCCTAGTGTACGGCGTTGGCGATAGAAATCGGCGCGAATTTGATTCATCATGCCTGTCCCTCCTGTTTTTCAGTCTGCCCCAGCAAGCGCATGTAAAATTGCTCCAATGAACCGGCTTGGTGGCTGACGTCTTGAACACTCACCCCACTGGTCACCAGTAATTGATTGACCGCGGCCGCATCGACATCTTTTTGGCGTAATAACAGATGCTGGTCGTCAAGTACATCAAACGGCTGATAACCGTGCTGATCCAATACCTGTGCGGCCACCGTCGCCCGGTCCACGGTAATGGCCAGTCCTGATTGATTAGCCTGATCCAATTCCGCCTTGCTTAATTGCTTGATCATTTGACCATGGTGAATGATGCCAAACCGGGTGGATACTTGATAAAGTTCACTCAAAATATGACTCGAAATCAAAATCGTCGTCTTGCGTTCTTCATTTAATAACTTAAGTAATCTTCGAAATTCCATAATCCCGGCCGGATCCAAACCGTTGATCGGCTCATCTAAAATCAAAAAATCCGGCCGTGGCAAAATTGCTAATGCCAGCCCCAATCGTTGTCGCTGACCAAGTGAAAGGTGCTTAACTTTGGTGGTTCGCTTTTCCTGAAGCCCCACAAAATCAATCGTCTCTGCAATGACCTGTTGATCATTGATGCCATGCTGAATGGCGCAAAGTCGCAAGTTCTGAGTGACGGTTAATTTTTCAAACGCTGCCGGGCTTTCAATAATCGCCCCTACTCGACTTAAAGCGCGCTGGTAATGACCGGCCCGCTCCCCCAGCAGTGTAATCGTGCCTGCCTGCATTGGGGATAAGCCGGTAATCAGCCGCATCAAGGTCGTTTTTCCCGCCCCGTTTTCGCCAATTAAGCCATAAATATCACCACGTTCAACCGTAAAACTCACTTGATCCAGTGCCTGAAAATGACCGAATTGTTTACTGACCTGATCAATCGTTAAAACCGGTTCATCCATCGTCCTTACCTCCATTATTTTGCTTTACAAAACCAGCATAGCGATCATTCCTTAATTACCAGCATAATCAATCCTTAATTAATCCTAAATTGTGAAAAGGTGCATTAATAGCTTACACTATCATTGGAGGAAAGGAGTGACGCTGATGGCGAAGATATTAATTGTTGAAGATCATCAGGATATCCAGGCCTTATTAAAAGATGTGCTAACCCCGACTTATACGGTCACCCAGGCTTATGACGGCATTCAGGCTTTAACGGCCTTTCATCGAGAACAACCGGACTTGATCATTCTCGATTTAATGCTGCCCAACGTGACCGGTGAAAGTGTTTTAACAACCATTCGTAAAACATCCCAAGTTCCCGTGCTGGTGTTAACGGCGATTCAGGAAAAAGTCAAAACCGTTGCCCTGTTGCAGCAAGGCGCAAACGATTATTTGACCAAACCGTTTGACATTGACGAATTACTAGCACGCATTCAAGTCCAACTGCGCCAAGTCAGCGGCCAACCGGTAACGACGAACGATCAACTAAAAGTCGGCGAAATTCAATTAGACCCTAAGCGCCATGTGGTGACCGTTAATCAGCAAACCCTAACGCTGCCTAAAAAAGAATATGACATGTTGGCGCTAATGATGCGTGATCCCCATCAAGTCTTTGATAAAAGCCAACTTTATGAACATGTATGGGGTGAGCCGTTTTTAAATGCCGACAATACCTTAAACGTTCACATCAGCAACTTACGGACAAAAATCAATGAACTTGCCCATGATCCCAAATACATCATTTCAATCTGGGGCATCGGTGTACGTTTGATTTAGCAAGGAGAAATCATTATGCTTGGCATCCTTATCTTACTTATCGTGATCTGTCTAGTACTCTTTGCCTTGCTATTACTGGTGATAACCGATGTTCATCGCATCAGCCGTGATCTTGATTATATTAATCACCATAACACCAATGCAGGGATCACAAGTAACACGAACCTACCTTTGATTCGCAAACTTAGCGCGGGCATCAATCAAAATCTCAATACGATGCATCAACTTCAAATCGAACAAGTTGAACAGGAAAAAAAGATTCACCAAATGCTCATGGATCTGACGCACGATATCAAAACCCCGCTCACAGTGGCAACCGGTTATGTTCAACTACTTGACCGTCAACCTGAAGCCGATCCCAAGCCTTCCCTCGCCCGGATTGCCAACAACCTGCGTTCAGTCAACTACTATCTGCATTATCTGATGGACTTCAACCTGATTCAGGAAAAGACCCGCAGTTTGAACCATCAATCCGTTAACGTTTCGGAATTACTTAAAAACGAACTCTTTGATTACTATGACCAGCTTACTGCCAGCGGATTAAAAGTGACACCTGCCATCACCGATCAATTAATGCTTGAAACCGATGAAACCCTCATGCGCCGGATTATTCAGAATTTAATTGGCAACTGGCTTAAATATGCCAAAAGTCAGGCCAAGCTTTCTTTTGCCCGCCAAGATAGCCATCACTTGGTCATGACCTTCTCAAATGACACGGCACAACCGGTTTCGCATGTTGATCAATTAGTCGATCGCTTCTACACCACCGATGCGGCGCGCACCACGCAAAGTGTCGGTTTGGGTTTAAGCATCGTCCAATCGCTGACGACTACAATGGGCGGAAAAATGAAGCTTGAGGCCCATGACGACTCATTCACCGTTAAATTGATATTTCGGACTGATAAGCTGCCAGCACACTAAACCCCGCGATACTCCTTATCCGAGACCCACTTTAGGGCGGCTGAATACGAGGTTTTTTCGAGCTAAAACGCTTGCTTTTTGTAAGGAGATTGTTATTCTATTAACAGTCTATTAACTGGAGGGGCAAGACTTGAAAACACAACATAAATGGCTCGTTATGATCACGGCAGCACTCACAATTGTTCTAGCTGCATGCGGTCAGCAAGGCAAACAATCGAGTTCCAATTCGAGCAAACAACAGGTCTGGCACCGCATGGAATCAGATGTGCTGCAAACGCTTGATCCAAGTAAGGCATCGGAAGGCGTTTCCGGCCAGGCGATTATTGATACCATGAATGGCCTGTACAAGTATTACGGGCATAAACTACAGCCGGCAATGGCAACTAAGATTGTGAAGCCAACTAACAATGGGCTTACTTATACTTTTACGTTACGCGATGCTAAGTGGAGTGACGGCACTCCGGTCACGGCACAGGATTTCGTTTTCGCCTGGCAGCGGACGGTCAACCCGGCCACTAAGTCATCCCAGGCCAATATGTATTCCGGGATCAAGAACGCTGACGACATCCGCGCTGGTAAAAAACCGGCCGCGACCCTTGGCGTCAAAGCAATCAACAGCAAGACGCTGGAAGTCACGTTGGAACATCCGATTCCCTATTTCAACAGCCTGCTAAACAATGTCGCCTTCTTCCCGCAACCCGCTAAAAAAGTGCAGGAATGGGGCAACAAATACGGCACCAAGTCCGAATACACGCTTTCAAACGGTGCCTTTAAATCCAAAGGTTGGACCGGTACCGGCGACAAGTGGACCGAGGTCAAAAACAACCGTTATTGGAATCAAAAGAATGTTCACCTGACTCAAATCGATGTTCAAGTGGTCAAAGACACCAATACGGCACTCGACCTTTACCACACCGGCAAACTGGATGATGCCACGTTAACCGGCCAACTTGCCGCACAACAAAAAGGTAAGACCGGTTATGTCGCCACCAAACGCGCCCGCACGTATTTCCTGGAACTAAACGAAAACAAAGTACCCGCGTTTAAAAACACGAAGATTCGTCAAGCAATTTCAATGGCCATTAATCGCGATTCTTTTGTTAAAAATGTTCTTGCTGACGGCTCAATCGTTGCACGCGGCATCACCCCAGCCGACTTGAGCCAATTGCCTGACAGCTCAACCGATTTTGCCACTGCCGTTGGTAAGGGCACAAAAACAATCACCACATATAACAAGAAAAAGGCCCAAACGCTCTGGAATCAAGGGCTTAGGGAACTCGGCATTAAGAATGTTAATGTTGAGCTTCTCGGTGATGACGTTGATGCAGTCAAGGCAACCCAAGAGTATCTTCAAGGAACGCTTCAGGAAAATCTGCCTGGCCTGAAGATCAGCATTGCCAGCGTGCCGGCCAAGAATCGCCAACAGCGAGCATCGACGCGTGATTTTGACATGGTGCTAAGTACTTGGGGCGCAGATTACCCTGATCCGAATACGTATCTGGATCTGTTCACCAGCACCAGTGAGTACAACCACGGTCAATGGCAAAATAGCGATTACGACCAGCTCATGGCCAAGGCCAATGGTGCTGATGCCAACAATCCAACGGCGCGGTTTAAAGACATGACGCAAGCCGAACAACTACTGGTCAATCAAGCCGGCGCGATTCCGCTTTATCAACTCGTTGCCGCGCGGATGGTTAATCCAAAAATGCACGATCTAAAAACCAGCCCGGGTAACAGTTTCAACTTTGTCAATGCTTATTTGAAGTAAACGAAAGCCGTTTCCGCTCATCATCTGCGGAAACGGCTTTTTAGTGCGCTAATTTCAATAAACATTATCTGCATCAACCACAGGCGGCTCAATTGGCACCATTGTCCGATGATGACGACGATAGGTTGCAATTTCTTTGACGCCGTGCCGCTTTAACATGGCCAGTGCCTGTTTAAAGTTGGCTTCATAATGCGGACCTTCATGAGCATCACTGCCAATCGTAAACAAATGGCCGCCTGCCTGCTGATACCAGGCGATGGCTTGGTCATACAAAGGCGCATTGTGCCAGCGATACATCGACTTGGTGTTTAACTCCAATGCAAGATCATGCGCGACTGCAATGGCAAAGATCTGATCCAGCAGTGGCTTTCCCCATGCTTCCAACTGCTCCGGTGTGATATCAAAGAGCCGCAAGCCATAATCAAAATGAGCAAGAACATCCGCATCGTGAAACTGTTTGAGTCCAGCCAGCATCCGCGTAAAGTAATCTTCCAGTTGCTGTTTTGCCGGTAATCCAGCCAGCTGCGCATCTAGGTAATCATGCTGCCCATCATGATGAAAACTCAACAGCGTCAAATCAAAGTCGTGGTTGGCCAGATAATCGCGTAATCGTTCCTCTGCCGGCGCAAAGTAGCCTGCCTCTATCCCAAGTAACATTTCGTTTTGATAGTGACTAGCAAGAGCGGCTTGTGTTCGTTTCATCCCGGCGTAATCCGGCAGATCATCACGCCCGCCATCATCAGGATTATCAAATTCAAGATGCTCAGTGGTGACAACAGGTGCCTGAGTCTGCGCTAAATAATCCCGCAACTGGGCTTCAGAATCAAATGAATACAGTGTATGCATATGCTGATCATAAATCGTCACGAATGGTTTCCTCCTTCAATAGTTCACCACATCTAAGCCAAAACGCCATGGATGACGCCTACTCACATTTTGATTTAATCATAGCATAGACACGCGGTAATGATTGCAAAACCTTAAAACGCACCGATTCAGCTTTTCAATGTGTAATTTTGGTACCCTGTTTTTAAATCCTAGTGATGAGCGGCAAACAAAAAGGTTCTAAGTTAACGATCCTGCCAATCAGGATAGCTACTTGGAACCTTTTTTGGTGGCAACCATCAAAATTATGCAAACTTCGAAATTGGACCGGCTGCATGTTTGGCTTGTAACGCCTCAAAAGTCTGGGGTGATAGCTTGCCTAGATCAACTAGCTTAGACTCGATCTGATCAAGCACTGTCGCCCGATCTGCTGCAGAATGCATGAAATCATACCGATCACGGTCAATGGTAATCATGGATGAGCGCGTGTAACCTTTTGCCCAATCTTGATAGGCAGCATTGACACGTCGATAATATGCGACCAATTCCGGCTTTTGGCGAATGTCTTCCATATCCCGGCCGCGACTTTGAATTTCATCGAGTTCATGATCCGGATCGATTTTGAGATAAACGGCTAAATCCGGCAACCCGTTCCATGGACTGCCATTGACGTTACTTTGCATTTCCTGAGACAACGTGACATAGACGTTGTAATCAATGTCATCGATTTCGCCATGTTTATGCAATTGTGACGCCATCACAAAGTCTGATTCCAGTGACGAATCCATGATCGCATTCTCCTGCGTCACGGCTTTTTTCAATTGCTGATAACGGAAGGTCAAAAATGCAATCTGCAACATGGCCCCGGTTCGTTTACGACTGTCAGCGCCGGCACCATAGAACTTCTGCAGCATATTGGCAATCATCCCATTACCTTCAACATCTTCATAATACGCAGGTGCTTCCATATCCGCTGACAAAACTTTTGTCAAAGACGTTTTTCCTGCACCAATACTGCCCAGAATGTAGATCACAAATCTCGCTCCTCAATTAGCTTAATTAGGTTACAACAAATTAAAACATTACCACATCAATAGCAAAAGTGCTATTTAAAGTGTCTTTAAACCAAGTTGCTTACGCCCACGATTGAACCAAGGACTCACAGTGAACGCAAGGATATCATTGATGACATAAATGCTGGAGTTGATCGCCATTGCCAAGCTCGCATCGCCTTGCGCAAAGGTGACAGCCCACAAAATAAGCTGTGCAATCCCGCTGAACAACCACCAGAAATATTGATTGTTGTACCGCAAGAAGCAAACAATGCCGCCTGTTAACGAAATTGCAAATGCCATACCATCATAAACTGGGCGAGGATCATTCGTGAATTGACCGATTAAGTACGCACTGACTGCCCAAACCACCAAGGTGAAGCCAATGGACAACACCCATTTCTGCAAGTTGAAAGTCTTCAGATGGTTCTTGGTATCGTCATTCCAAGTCCGCACACTAATTAACACCGGCAGATCCAGGGTAACCACGTAAGCAATCTGTTCGAACATGGAAAGGTAATTGCGGGCGGTATAACCAACAAAAATAAAGCAGGCCGCACTCAGCAACCCAAGCCAGCCATTGACAGCCTTGGTCGCGTTAATTGCCAGCACACAAAGTACCCCTAAGGTTGTGCCGATAAAAGTAATGACGGTAACAGCAGTAATTTTTGCATCCACCAACGTCATCAGCTGACACCCAAAGGCAAACCAAAATAAATAATAATTCTGTTGCGGCCATCCTTTTAACTGATGCAGCAACCAACTAAAATAATTCCCAGACGTTTGCACAAAACAAGACTCCCTTAAGTTTCAGTTTTCGTTGTACGACAACGACCGTTTTTATTATGCCGCAAGAAAATCTGAAATGTAAGTCTTGAATATACAATATATTGGTGGTAATAGGGAAGGCCACCACAACATGTACTAATTTTGGAAACCCTTTTCATGGTGATTAAATCAGGATTGTTGTGAAAAACATAGCCCCAGCATCTGGTTGAACATTTCGAAGACAGACTAAATACCCGTCACCTGGCGTGAAGCACGATAAAGACGATCCAACAAAGCCTGATCATGAAGTTCTGGTCGCTGATTCCATGCCGATAAGCCGGGATACCCGCGCAGACCGTGCCATAATGCCGGGGCATAGATAACCCCGCCTTCTGCTTGAGGTGCAGTTGCGGCGTAGAGTGCGGGTAATGCTGCTTGCTGCGGGGATTGGCGCATCCAAGGCAGCACCCGAAAACTCAGTGCGGCCAGTCGCATGGGCCAGGCCGTTGCTTTCGATTGAATCACCTTAAGACTGGTTGCCGCCAGTCCCGGGCTGGACGCATTCACCATGACCGCGTGTCCGGCTGCTTTAAAAAGTTGGTTGAGTTTGACCGCCATCATAGCTTGAGCCAATTTGGACGTGATATAAAAATGCCATGGGCGATAGTTGCGCCCGTCAAACTGGTTAAACGTCAGCTGCGGGTTGCCCATTGCAATTGACGCAACATTAACCACCCGAGCTGACGGTGCCTTTTCTAGTAGCCCCGCCAGCCGCAACGTGAGCATAAATCCGGAAAAATAGTTCACCGCCCACGTCAATTCAACGCCGTCAGCCGTCACGATTCGCTTAGCCGGCATCATAACCCCGGCATTATTGATCAAAATATCTAAACGCGGCAGCACCTGCAAAAGGCGATTTGCCAGCCGGTTAACTGCCTGTTGCTCACTAAGATCCGCGGCCATGAAGGTAATGGCTTGCCGCTTCGTCTGCTGCTTTAACTTAACAACCGCCAGCTCGCCTTTGGATTTATTTTTACCTACAATCGTCACCGCCGCGCCATGTCGCAATAACGCGGCGCTCATGGCTAGGCCAACCCCGCTTGTTCCACCGGTCACCACGACAACCTTACCCGCAAGATTAGGCATATCACGCTCGCTCCAATGACGTTTAGGTTTTTGCATGTCATCATCCCCTCGGCCAAGCTACTTAGCTTTACGGCGTTTCAGCAACACCCGCAAATCACCTTGCGCATGCTGAAACTTAAGAAATTGCTGGCGGGTTTTTTCAACCAACCGGTAACGTTGCGGATTCTTTTTGTAAAAGTCCTGATGATAATTTTCTGCAGGCCAGAAAGTGGCAGCAGGTTCAATGGCCGTCACAATCGGCCGCACATAACGCCCGGAAGCCGCCACCTTAGCTTTAGCGGCTTCAGCAATTTGACGTTGGCTCGGTCCGGCAACGAAAATGACAGGACGATAATGACCACCGCGATCTTGAAATTGCCCCAATGCATCGGTTGGATCCGTTAATTGAAAATACAAGTCAACCAATTCCTGATAGTGAATCCGCCGCGTATCGAAAATAATCTCCACTGCTTCGACATGGCCAGTCTGGTCACTGATGACTTGCTCATATGTCGGATTGGGTACGTCCCCACCTGTGTAACCAGAAATGACTGATTGAATACCGGGCTGATCAACAAATGGCTCAACCATGCACCAGAAACAGCCACCAGCAAAAATGGCCCGCTCCTGATAAGCCAGATCATGCTGAAAATGTGCACTAATATCCGTTGTTTGCGCACCTTCAGAATCACCTGTCTGCGCCCGATAAAAATCGGCTACATCCGGCGTCAGGTTATCGCGAATCGCCAAGGGTCGCAAGCTTGCTTTTAGTTGATCCCAGCTCGCCCCGACAGAAGCGCCGCCTTCCACCTGCTGTTTGGCCCGCACTAACTGTTGGCGCTCAAACGCACGCGTGCCTGGCGCTAATAGTAAATTGGTCAACTTGGCAAGATAAGCTTCGACTGTCAGCTTCATCATCCACCGCCTCCACTTCAAAATTCACCTTAAGTATACGCGCGCACGGCTGATTTAGATAGTGCACAATCTTTTCGAAAATAACAGGGCACCTGCAAAAAATGACTTGATTCTCCGTTCACCAGCACTCACAGGCGCAAAAAAAACGCCTACTTGATGATGTGACTAAGCAGACGTTTCTTTTCAAGCATCGTGGGTCCAGACTTCCTTCAAACCCTGATCGCGAAAACTCGTATTATCCAGCCAGGCAACTTTAAACCGGCCATCTTGGTAGGTCACCTTGCTAACACTGGCATTGGTTAGTTCGGTTCGATTGGGCAAAACGCCTCCATGTGCACGTAACCATAACAAGCTAGCCGTGCCGTGACTCACGACGAGTATATTGGACTGACCGGCTGTTTCCGCCGCTGCAACAATCCGACGCAAGGCAAAATCATAGCGCGCAATAACTTGTTGACTGTCTTCCGCCTGATTCGTGGTATCGGCGGCATGAAACCCGTCCGCAATCGCTTCAATCGGCACTTTGCCACTGGTGACCAGCTGATGATAATCCGGAACCTGAAAAACTTTCTGGGAAACGTCTTCCAGTTCACGGCCTTCAAAAATGCCATCATTTTGTTCACGTAGACCGCTGTCAGTTTCAACTGGCAACTTTTTTTGCATCCCTAATAAGATCTGCTGGGCGGTTTCCTGCGCGCGAATGAGATCACTTGCCACTACACGCTCTACCTTCAAACCGTTCGTGCGCAAACCAACGCCTAAAGCAAACGCCTGTTTACGCCCGCGCGCATTCAAGTGTGAATTCGTCACGCCTTGAATTAAGCGGCGCACATTACCTGCTGTTTCACCATGTCGAATAATATATAAATTAATCACGATTGACCCTTTCCAAATGCCTTGTTGCCAGTAACGCCGTTTAAATAAAACTCATGCCGGGCAAAAATTTTTCGTGCCGTCATTGAATCACAATTACTTTTTGCCGAAGATTTGTTCTTTCAGCCGTAAGCCAGTTGGTGTCGTTGCTAGGCCGCCCTCACCGGTTTCCCGCAATGTTGCTGGCAACTGCATGCCGACGCGGTTAACCGCTTCAATCACCTCATCGGCCGGAATCACACTGATGCAACCGGCCAATGCCATATCAGCGGAAATCATGGCTTGACTTGCTCCCAGTGCATTTCGCTTCACACACGGAACCTCCACCAAGCCGGCAACTGGGTCACAAACCAACCCCAGCATGTTTTGCAACGTAATCGCAACGACGGTGGCTGCCTGTTCGGCACTGCCGCCATTAGCACAAACCAACGCCGCCGCAGCCATCGCACTGGCCGAGCCAACTTCTTCCTGGCACCCGCCTTCTGCTCCGGCAATCCCGGCATTATTTGCAATGACCAAGCCAAACGCGCCAGCGGTAAAAAGAAAATCAAGCTGCTGATCATGCGTCAGATGCAGGCGATCACGCATCGCCAACAAAACACCGGCCAGAACTCCTGCCGATCCCGCAGTCGGCGTCGCACAAATCAGTCCCATTTTAGCGTTCACTTCATTAACTGCCACTGCATTGCGAACAGCCTCCATGATCGGCTTACCGCTCATGAACCGGTCAGCGGCAATATAATGGTTCAGCTTTTTGGCCTCGCCGCCGGTTAACCCGGTGACACTTTTGACCCCGGCAATGCCTTCCTTAACCGAGCGTTCCATCACTTCCAGATTACGGCTCATTAAATGACGGATCTGTGCTTCAGTCCGCGTTGAGTTTTCGACTTCCGTATGCACCATGAGTTCGGCAACCGAGGAGAAGGCATGACTTTGTTCTACAAGTTCTTTAACGGTATAAAACATGATAAGCTCCTTTATTAGCCAGTTCGTAACCAGTTGTTAGCGCGTCATCACTCAAAGTAAGTGACATTGCGCATATGCGGTAATAATTTCAATTTGGCCAAAATATCATCATGATAATCATCCGTTTCAATGATCATAATTGCCTGTTCCCCTTTAGCAGTGCGGGTCACCGTCATTGTCCCGATATTAATGCCGGGATCGGAGAAAATCTTGGTGACCTGCGCAATCATCCCCGGCACATCGTCATGAATGGTGATATAAGTCGGCTGACCCATGCTCAACGATATCTTAAACCCATTGATTTCCGTGATCTGAATATTCCCGCCACCAATGGAAACCCCAGTGACCGCTAACCGGTGATCACCGGCTTGCAAAACAATATGTGCCGTGTTAGGATGATCAACCTTATCGCTTTTCGGCACAAAACTCACTTTAATGCCTTGGTCATAGGCCAGCTTCAGCGATTCCGGCAACCGCGGATCATCAGGTGCCATCCCCAACAGCCCTGCTACTAGCGCCACATCGGTACCATGACCGCGATAGGTTTTGGCAAATGATTCATAAAGGTAAATCGTAATCGTCTCCGGGGTTTCGCCAAAAATGTCGCGCACTACTTTACCAATCCGCGCTGCCCCGGCTGTATGTGAGCTACTTGGCCCCACCATAACCGGTCCAATAATATCAAAGACGCTGTGAAAACGTACATCTGGCATAGTTTTCTCCTTTAGATGACCGAAGTCGAAGTTTTCAATCGTTCAAGCCGACAACCCGTTCCTTAATCAGTGTGATTTTACCACCCTGATGTTTTCACTGCTAAGTTTTTATCAGCTTTTTTTGAAATCACATCAAGAATCGAAATCATGACAAGTAGTTATGCTTACCGGACAGCGGCAGTATTTTGAACTAACCGCGCAAATACCGGCGCTAAGGTTCGCACCCGCTGTTGTATGTCCAACCATAGCTTATCAGGCGTTTGCAAAAGCGGGTCGCTTGCCAAATAAACCCAGCCAACCAGAAATTCCGCACTTTTTACGGTCTCAAATCGTTCAATCGTCTGTGCCAATGACGCAGCGGTTAACGGCACGGTTGCCTTAGCTGTATGCTCACTAGCCAGTAACCAACTGTCAGGTAATGTCGAAATAACACCAGTGATACCTGAAAAATCGTTCAGTACAGGTTTACTTTCGCGCAAACAGGACAGCCACAAAAACAGGCGATCATCCCAAAAACCTAACGCCAGATGTGGCAACATTTTATAGCCGCGGCGACTCGTGGAGAAGGCTACCCAGGTGTTTGGCGGCGGGTTCTTATGCCGACGCCGATGTTGGGCAATATGGGCAAAGATTGGTTGGTTCGGCGTCTGCAACAATGGCACAATGCTCTGCGCGGCTTGCGTAAACTTCGGATCCAACTGTTGCCGAATCAAGGCCATTCGCGCACTCAGCGTTGGCGCAGCAAAAACTGCAAAGTCGTCACTGGTAAACACCCTTTCGTCATTCCTTTCTTTACACTAGAACATGTTACAATGAGGTCATATTGCAACGCGTTGTCAGGTTTCAACATTACGACTCGCGTTCACACAACAAGACGGTTCACCAAGGATCGTTAAATTGTTATTTGATCAAACCAATCATAAGGAGGCTTTTCATCATGGCAGAAGACAATATGCAGGAACATCTCAACAGTGCACTATACGGCGCACCGCAAACCAAACCCGACGAACGCCGCAAGTACATGGGCTCATTACGTGAACGGGTCGCTTTATGTATCAGCAATCAGGAACTGACTGATCCCAAACGACAGCATCAGGTTGCCCCATTATTAAAAGATTTCCATGACCGCAACTATAAAGCCCTACTCAACGGCAAACTTGATAATGCCATTACCGGTCCTTACATGAAGCTCCTCACCGATGCCAATGTGCCATTTACATTGGTTGCTAACGAAACGGCCCAAACTGCCGATACCGCGCCAGGGCTGCTTATTGTGGCAGCCACTGCCATCAATCAGGCTAACATCACCTTGCCGCCACTTGACGACACGCAAGAAAAGCCTAAGAAAAAGTGGTTTTAACTTATTTAAGCAACCGCTAAAGACGTTTGGCGCAACTTAACAAATATAATGGAGTGTGACCGCACCTAAATGTCAGCATCGTGACCGTAACGCGCAGAAGCATGATCATGAACGGTGTCACCCAACCGACCTTCAAGCAAATTTACCACGCTGAGGTCGGTTTTAATATGACCTCGTTTACTTATCTCACAGCAAACAGCCAGTTTAGCAATGCCGGGGCAAGTGCGCGTGATTCGCCCATGTCCGGATGCAAAGGCGCAGCGAGATCCGGTACCGGATTGACACTAATTACGTTCGCCTGCCCATCTGCCTCCGGATCATATGGTGCATACAGATTATCAATCACAATGTCGACAGCTGCTACCGGCAAATCAAGTGTGGCGGCAGCTTTTAGCGCCAGTTGCTTGTAACTGTCATCAATCTCGTCCGTCACGTCATACAAATCGCCACCGGTTTGCGGATGCGCGGCAGTGGTTAAGAAAACCTGCTGCCCGCGTTGAAGCACAGTCTCAGGTGTCAACGCTTGTGCCTTTAACTGACGGCGCGCGCTAGCATCAAGCTGCAATTGCCGGGAAGTCGCGCGGTGACCATTTTTCAAGGCGATCAATTCCTTAATGGCTTTGCGCCCATCGCCTACAACATTAGCTGCTGCGGTTTCCAAGACGCTGAGCACTTGTTGCCCGATGATGGTAAAATGGTAGGTCGTGCCGCGTGCCATCATTTCAATGAGCACCCCATGATGGCGATTGGCTTCATGAAAGGCTCGGTCAAACTGCTTTTCAGTCGGTGGTATCGAAAACTGCTCAACCGCTTCGCCTTGGCTGCGTGCCTCGGGTTTCACCACAATACTTTTATGCGCAAAGCTGTGCTCAAAAGCTGCTTTGGCATCCGGCCATTTAGTAAACTTAGCCCCACGTGCAACTGGTATTCCTGCTGCGGCCAGCAACTGTTTGGCTGTGTGCCGATGAGTGGCAACGATCATGGCATTGGCTGGCTTATACTTGGTAACAACGCCGTCTGCAATGACTTGTGTCTGGGTATCCGTGGCAATTTGCACCAGGTTCTGTTGCCGATCCAGTATCGTGAACTGATACCCCCCATCCATAGCAGCTTGTAACAATGCCTGGGTGTTTTCCGATAAATCTGTCATCCCCGGCAACTCATTGGTACTGGTTAAGTCCGCCTGTGCTTGCCGACTCAATGACGCATCCGCAGCTGTTTGGTCATGAAACGTTGCAAGAACTTGACTGGCAAGGCTCGTTTCCGGCTTCACTAATCGCGTCTGCATCAATTCAAAAGCTTGTTTTTGTTGCACATCAATGCCAACATGATTTAACCATGTCGCCATCGCATCCAGCATTGCCGGCAGCTCGGCGACTTTGGCATCAGGTGCCATCTGGGCAATTGTCCGCGCCTGCATGACAGCATGCCGGCGTACTTCACTTGCCGCTGCAACCGGAATGGCCGGTTGACTTAGCGCAAACCAGCAGCTATCACGCAAGAATGTCAGCATTTGGGTCGTGATCCCGCTAGCAGCGTACGGATCAAGCTCCACCAAAACGTCCAGCGCAAGAATTCGATCCAAGTGGTCTGGATCCGTCACTTTTTGAACCAGTTGCCGTTCCTGATCCGGTGACGGCAAAAATGCGCGGTGACCGTTAGCTGGAGAAGCAGAAAACAAGTAAGTCAACAATGGCAACTGCCGCGTTAACCCGTCTGCTACCAACTGATAAACTTCATTACGATAGGCAACATATTCCGGACCATGGCCCTGAAAATTCTCTGCTGTGTACAACCGTTCAAATAGTGTTTCCGGTAAAACTATCCGGACCGTTTGCTGGTTCACTTTTTCCGCGGTAAAAGCCGATAAGTGCCCTGCTTCCGGTAATGCCGCCCAAATTCGACTTAGCCCAGCCCGTAACTGGTCAATAACGGCAGGAAAATCGTCTAGTAATGGGGTTACGATTTGCAACACTGAAGCAGAAAGTGGCTGAACCAAAGCATGGCGGCTACGTTGCGGCCACTGCGGTAAGTTGGTTTCTGCCGGCAGAATGGGTTTGACAGTTCGAATCACACCCATTCGCGTCTGGGCGGCCAAACCAAACAAATGTTCTTTTTGAATCAGTTGCCAATAATGATTCACAATGTGTCATTCCTTTAATTGATGATTTAAAATTAGATTAACACGCAGCCGGCAGGTTTAACAGCATGCTTGTAAGGGTTACAGCATTTTTTGACTGTTAGAACTGCAAGCAGCCGAATTTTAAAATATGATTTTTTAATGTGTCAGGTGATCGTATGAGGTGATCGTCGACGTAGACTCGGCTCACGCTCACTTTCTTTAACGCGTTCCCCAGCGCAGAAGTCTGCGTGTAAGGACCTCAGCCGCAATGGCCAAAACCGGGCCATCACGGCTGAGGCCACTTACATTCCGACTTCTAACCGCGCTGGTCCACGCTCACTTTCTTTAACGCGCTCGCAGTCGCAGCAATCTACGTGTAAGACCTCAAGCCTAAATGGCCAAAGCCCGGCCATTTAGGCTTGAGGCCGCTTACACTCCGACTTCTAACCGCGCCGGCTCACGCTCACTTTCTTTAACGCGTTCCCCAGCGCAGAAGTCTGCGTGTAAGGACCTCAGCCGCAATGGCCAAAACCGGGCCATCACGGCTGAGGCCACTTACACTCCGACTTCTAACCGCGCTGGTCCACGCTCACTTTTTAGGAGGGATCTTTTTGCAACAACCGCTTGCTTTTCGCATGCGTCCTCAAAATCTAGATGAAGTTGTCGGTCAACAAGAGCTTGTTGGTCCCGGACGAATTATTCGCCGCATGGTTAGTGCGCACCGTTTGAGTTCTATGATTCTTTATGGTCCGCCCGGTACTGGTAAGACGAGTATTGCCAGTGCCATTGCCGGCAGCACAAAATATGCGTTTCGAATCTTAAATGCCGCTACCGATACCAAAAAGGATCTACAAATCGTTGCCGAAGAAGCCAAGATGAGCGGAACCGTGATTCTGTTGCTTGATGAAATCCACCGATTGGACAAAACCAAGCAGGATTTTCTATTACCACTATTAGAAAGTGGGCGCATCGTTCTCATTGGGGCCACGACCGAAAATCCGTATATGAACATCCAACCGGCCATTCGCAGCAGAACTCAGATTTTTCAGGTCAAGCCATTAACCCCGACTGACATTTCAACCGCCATTGACCGCGCCCTTGCAGACGACAAACGCGGACTAGGTAAGTATCAGGTTGACTTAACGCCAGAAGCACGCGATTACCTGACCCACACCACCAATGGCGATTTGCGGGCGGCACTAAACGGTCTAGAGCTTGCGGTACTCTCTACGCCTGCTAAAAGTGACGGCACGATCATAATAGATTTAACAACCATTCAGCAAAGCCTTCAAAAACCGGCTATTTCCGGTGATACAAATGGTGACGCCCATTATGACATCATCTCGGCTTTTCAAAAATCGATCCGCGGTTCTGATGTTAACGCCGCGTTGCACTATCTGGCACGTTTAATTGCGATCGGTGATTTAAATAGCATTACGCGTCGGCTATTAGTCATTGCGTATGAAGACATCGGTTTAGCCAACCCAACCACGGCCAGTCGAACACTAACCGCGATTCAAAGTGCGGAACGCCTGGGTCTACCAGAAGGACGGATTCCACTGGCCGATGCCGTTATTGATCTTTGTCTGGCACCAAAAAGCAACTCTGGCATCAAAGCAATCGATGCGGCACTAGCTGACGTTGAAAGTGGACAAGCTGGTCAGATTCCTGATGACTTACGCGATGCACACTATCGCGGGGCCAAACAACTGGGACACGGCCAAGGCTACAAGTTGCCTCACAATTACCCCAACGGCTGGGTGGCACAACAATACCTGCCAGATAACCTCAAAAATAAACAATACTATCAACCCAAGACAACGGGTCGCTATGAAGCTGCACTTGCCCAACGTCAGCAACAACTTAAAAGCTGGCAACACGAAGCCAAAAAGGTGAAGAAAAAGTAACGAAAGCGGTTGCGCTTGCACGAATGGTCGTTCTCGTGCTACTATAACGGTGAAAGTTCTAAGGTGTTCGCGCTTCCTTAACTATCAGTTGACCGAACAGTATCGAGACCTTGGGACCGGAAGAGTCATTGACGGTGCTGCTATTTCACTTAGCGGCTAATGTCCTTGGCGTCTGGGCCCACATAGCTAGCAGCGGGTTTCAACGATCCGGGAAGAAAACGGCACCAGTTAGTCTTTCATAAAAACCAATCATGTTTTTGGCCGGCCAAGCGCCGGCTTTTTTTGTGGTGAGCGCGAGCCGGCGCGGTTAGAAACCGGAGTGTAAGTGGCCTCAGACGTGATGGCCGGGCTTTGGCCATTGCGTCTGAGGTCCTTACACGCAGGTTTCTGCGCCGGGGAGCGCGTTATGGGCGTAAACCAGAGCACAAGCGGCTTCAGACGTGATGACCGGGTTTTGGTCATTGCGTTCAAGGTCCTTATGTGCAGGTTTCTGGGCTGGCGAACGCGTTATGGGCGTAAACCAGAACTTAAGCGGCCTGAGGCGTGATGACCGCACTTGACCACTGCGCCTCAGGTCCTTACACGCAGACTCCTGCGCCGGTGAACGCGTTATGAGCGAAACCGGCTCTCATGTATCAGAACTTAACCACCCCCACCCAAACACTCCACCACAAAAATCTCCACCAGCACTCCCACTCACTGTGGCATAATAGAACCAAACAGCTAGGAGGGATTTTACCCGTGACACTCATTTTAATGAGCATCTATGCGCTTTTCGTATTTGCCTTAGCCGCCTATACATGGCGTCACCGCAACCAAAACTTTTTAATGATCAAAAAACCAGCCCCAGCCCTTACCCGTTTTTTGAAGATCTTTACGGTTCTTTTTACGGTGGTCGGTGTCTTTGCCATTATTGGAGGATTAGCCTTCCCAACTTGGGCAAATCTGGTGATTCTGGTCAGTGGGGCTTTTCTGGCCACCATTTTCATTTTTATCAGTCTTACCCAGATCAAGTTGTGAAACGCTTTTCATTTAATTTCATGATGGAATCAAGTACAATGAAGGTAGAGGTGATGAGGAATGTTACAACAATATCAACATATTTTGGTTGCGATCGATGGCTCATATGAAGCCGAGCTAGCGTTCAAAAAAGCAGTTGCCGTTGCAAAACGAAATCAAGCAGAACTAATTCTCATTCATATTGTTGATACCCGAGCGTTTCAAAATGTTTCGAGTTTTGATTCCGCAATGGTTGAACAAGTTACGGAAAATGCCAAGACCACCATGGAAGGTTACGTCGATCAGGCCAAAAAAGCGGGACTAGAAAAAGTCAGTTTCAGTATTGAGTACGGCGCGCCAAAAACAATCATCGCCCGCGACATCCCCAAAGCTAAGAATATTGATCTCATTATGATTGGGGCTACAGGGTTAAATGCCGTTGAACGTCTGCTTATTGGTTCGGTAACCGAATATGTCACCCGAAACGCCTTATGCGACGTCCTGGTGGTTCGGACCGATTTATCAAACAAGCCGGCTCTAGCAAGTACAAAAAAGCCTACCCCACACGAACCAAATGATTAGTTAAATCAACGACTTCATCATATAAATGGTTTAATCGAGAACGAACTACTTTTGTAAGTTAATCACGCCATCTTGCGCCTCGGCAAAGATGCCGGATCGCACCAAAAAATACCTGAGAATGTCGTCAGCTGCAGCAACGATGCTGCAAGACGACTATCTCAGGTATTTTTAAACATCACCGCATAACCGGATTATGCAGTTTCAATATTGGGCTTCTGCGCTGCCATCTCTGCACTTAACCCAGCAGCTAATGTTGTTGAACCGCTGACTTCAGCAAAGGCAATCGCGATTTGGTAAATCTTATCTGCCTGTGGATCGCCCAGTAGTTTCATGGCACGAGCTTTTAGGGTAAACAGTTCGTCAAGCAAAAACAGTTTATCGTGCTTAACTGCTTCGCGAATCCCATGATCGGCATACTTCAAAACGGCCTTGAAGTCACTTAACTCATAGTAAACGCGGGCAATATGCCAATAAATCGTCAACTCAATATCGAGATATTTGCTATCGGACAATGGTACATGCTTCAACATTCGTAGCGCTTGATCAATATAGACCCGCGAACGATCAAAGGTATGCTTGTCCGCATATGCTAAGCCTAAGCCAAGCGTGGCTAGAATACCGTATAAATCCCGCTCCGAATTAACAAGCGGGCTTAAGACCCGACCAAAAAAGTAGATGGATTCATCAGGGGCATTGTTCTTGAATAACTCAACAATACCTTGGTAGTAGTAATACCGTTTCTGATCGTCTTCATTCTTAATCTTTTCGAACCGAATTTTGCTCAGATTGTCTGCAGCGATTGCATATTGGTGATGGTGAATCTGATAATCAATCGCATTAAGCATTTGTTGAGCCCGATCATGATGCTCAACGACAATATCATCGAGTTGAATACCTAGTCGACTAATAAGCCGCATCAGAATATTCATGCTTGGTACTTTGTTCCGCTTCTCAATGAGGCTAATGGTAGCTTGCGTACAGATATTTGCTGCCAGTTCCGCCTGAGATAGGCCTTTCAACTTACGATAGTAGCGGACTTTATCCCCCAAAATCCGTAGCGTTTGCTGCTCCTTTCGCACACTTATCACTCCCCAGTGTTCCTTCTTACATATCAACATAGAAATCGGCGGGATCTCCCCCTTAACCTAGTGTCAATTATACGGATAACTGGTTTTAAAAGCTAATAATAACAACCGATATTTATTCTATTTTTGTAAAAAAATTTTTTAAATTTTGAGCTTTGATAACGAAAAGGCTCACAACGTTAAAACTAATATACTATAATATCTATCCACTTATAATCATTTATAACTATTTTTATTGGTCAGTCATCTTTAAATTGTTAAAAGTTAGCTAATACGTTCATCAGCTCGATTTTAATCTCATTTAAGCCTTAGCCCATAGTATTCAAGTATCAGTTAAATGATCGCATGCTTTTTACCCATTTGTTTTTTTGAAAGCATCTTCACCTGGGCAACGACTACGTATACCTTGATCTGCTTTTTTTAACGCGGTAAATAATTTTCTGATCTGCATTTAGTGCAGGATGTTTCACCTGTGCTTCGTCAAGTATCACGTCAACCTAATTGTGCCGTTGCAGCACACACCATTCTAATAAAAAACCGATTCAAAACCGTGTTATCACAGTTTTAATCATTTGGTGCCAGCTCACATCGGCGAACGTCAGCTGCAACGCCGATTAATACCAAAAATAAATATCTTAATGACTTGGCGCTTCGAACGCTCAAAAAAGATCAACAATCTGTTGAATATAATCCGCAATCGGCTGCGGTAAATCAGCGCGCAACGTTAATGCCTGCAACAAGCGATTGCGATTATACCACTGTACCCAAAAACGGTATGATTCCTGTGGCCGCACATTGACCAGCGTGTGTTGCCAATTTTTTAGACACATCAAAAAGGTTTCACTATAAAACTGATTGACGTTGGTTAAGCTACTGAAATAAAGCGCCAGCCGATGATCTTCTCCAAAAATCAACGGGGTTTCGACCCGTCGCCACGCCTCAACAACGGCAGCCATCAAAAAGACCTTTTCTGAACGCGGAAGAACCGGCACTTGGCTCAATTCCTCAAGCATATTCCCGATATGGGTAAAAGCATGCGCCCAGCCTTTATTCGGAACATAACCGCGACCATCCTTCTCCAGCAAAATATAAGTACCGATATTTTGTACGGTGCTCAAATAATCATTTTTGCTAAGAACATGGTAACGATTCTGATCCGCGTAGATCATCCCACTGAGAATCATAACGGCAAAACTCCGCAGAAAAATCGCGTCATTTTCCGGTTCAAAGATGTGGCTGAACAAAATGTCGGGTGCCTGCAAGCGCTTAAAAAGTGCCTTAACTTGTTCATTCGTGAACGCCTCAGCCTGAAACAAATCGTTAAACAGGAAAAACACGCCTTTATCGCGAACAGCCGGATTGGTACTGGCTAAGTGTGCGACCAAAAAAGCAATTTCATCATCGGTCACACTTGGATCGCTCGTTTGTTTAACCCGCTTTTGAATAGCCCGAATTCTGGCGACAGCCGTTTTATCATCCCGGGGAATTTTCAGACTCGTTTTTGGCTCAGTCGCGATGCTAGTGATGACTTTGCCCAGCATGTCCGGTAAAGTCGCGAAGATCTTGCCTTGATTCAACGAAATCCGCAACTGTTGCACGGTGGTTTGAATGGTATCAAGTTGCGTCAAAATGATCCTCCTCTAAAAAATCCTTAGCTGTTTCATGATTAGCATGTTTACTTATAACAAAATCGGCCGACTTATTTTCTGGGTCGGATGTGCCAATACCCATCCAAAGTCTGTCGGCAATACCCGCTTGGTCACGCGCATACCGGGCTGATTCATGATCGTAAACGGATACTGATGTGCCAGCGCCTGCATCATATACTGATTCACCAAGCTCTCACCCATCCGACCGTTTAAAAATATTCGGTAACCGGGGTAACGCTTCAAGACTGAATCAAGCATTGCGGTGATCCGGGCATCGCGCAGTTGGCGAATCGTCACTGCCATCGCCACCCGTTCGCGAAAATTCCCCAAAAATGCTCGCTTCTCATCCGGTTTAATGGTTGGAATCCCCAGCGCCATCGCCTTGATGAAATGCTCCAAGTCCTCAGCCATCATCCGCCTCCTATTAATCCAGCTACATTGCTACCCGACCCCAGCCGCATTCTTTAGCTTAAGGTGAGTATTCATACATTCATTCATTGTAGCACCCCCACATAACGTGAGCCAGCCTGCTAAATCGCATCAGTATCCAACCATGGTCATCATTAAACCTGCAAAAACGTCGACAAGGCTCAATGACCCACTTTGCTGAGTCATTGAGCCTTATCGACGTTGTCAACCTATCAAGACTGATCAGTCACCACACTCAAAGTGCCGGACTTTTCAATCAGTCCAACCGATCTTACGAAAGTCTCCCCTTTCGTATCCGGACCAGCGTATGCCCCAACTAGACCCGTTTTTTTCGATACAAGCTTGCGATTCGCTCAACATATGCCGGTGGCGCCTTTTGAATGCCCTCATAGCGATCCCGGTAATGCCAGATCTGACCGATACTGATGCCTGTTTCCTGTGCAATTTTGGACAACGCCATTGATTGCAAGACCTTTCTTGCCTTGTCGTAGTTATCCATCTGCAGCCCCCTCAATAGAATCATTTTTGGTGCCGCATCTATCATAGCCCAAAAAGTTAGGCTTGCCTAATATTTTATACAAAAAAATAGCCAAACATCACTGTGGCTCCATCCGCAACTGAGGCTACATTGATATTTGACTGATAAATACATCTTAAAAACTTGCACTTAGCTGTTTTTGCCAGATACCTGAAAGGCCTGGAAGGTGACCTGAAAGTCTGACAAACCGCGCCACCAAAGCATTAACCGACAGACCCATCCATCTCCATGCCGATCAAGCGATTAAGTTCAACCGCATATTCCATTGGCAGTTCTTTGGTGAAGGGTTCAACAAAGCCCATAATAATCATTTCGGTTGCTTTGGCTTCAGAAATGCCGCGACTCATTAAATAATACAGCTGTTCTTCGGAAACCTTTGAAACCTTAGCTTCATGTTCCATTGAAACGGTTGAATTGTGAATCTCATTGTACGGGATCGTATCGCTGGAGCTCTTTTCGTCCATTAAAATGGTGTCGCATTCAACGTGGCAAAAAGCGTTGTCGGCTTTCTTGGTGAAACGCACGGTGCCGCGATAATCCACCGCGCCGCCATCTTTGGCAATCGACTTGGACACAATCGAGCTGCTAGTATTGGGGGCATTGTGAATCATACGCGCGCCATTATCCTGATCGACTCCTTCGCCGGCGACCGCAATGCTCAACATGGTGCCGTGTGCGCCTTTACCATCCAAGTAAACGCTGGGATACTTCATGGTTGTCTTACTGCCGAGATTACCATCGACCCATTCCATCGTGGCATTATCCAATGCTTGCGCCCGCTTCGTTTCAAGCGAGAAAACATTCTTGCTCCAGTTTTGAATCGTGGTATAGCGACAGTAAGCATCGTTTTTGACAAAGACTTCAACCACCGCGGCATGCAGGCTGTCGCTTGAATAGTTCGGCGCCGTGCAACCTTCGACATAGTTCACATGTGCGCCGGGTTCAACAATGATCAACGTGCGTTCAAACTGGCCGGTGTTCTCGGCATTAATCCGAAAATAACTTTGAATCGGAACATCGGTTTGCACACCCTTAGGCACATAGATAAAACTACCGCCGGACCACACTGCCCCGTTGAGCGCCGCAAACTTGTTGTCGCTAGGTTTAACCAATTTTCCGAAGTATTTGTGAACCAATTCTGGATATTCCTTCAAGGCCGAATCCATATCCATGAAAATAATGCCAAGCTTTTCAAATTCATCCCGCATATTATGGTAAACCACTTCGGATTCATATTGCGCACTCGCCCCAGCTAGATATTTTCGCTCGGCTTGTGGCACCCCGAGACGGTCGAACGTTTTCTTGATGGTATCAGGAACGTCTTCCCAGTCACGATAGGTGCGATCTGTGGCCTTTTGGAAATACAGCATATTGTCTAAGTCCAAGTCGGATAAGTCCGGTCCAAAGTTAGGCATGGCCAGTTTGCGGTAGGTGGCATAAGCCTTTAACCGATATGCCAACATCCAATCCGGCTCATGCTTTTCAGCGGAAATAGCCCGAACCGTGTCTTCGGTCAAACCGCGCCCGGTCGAGTAAACCGGCTTGATATCATCTTTGAAATCAGCGGGATTCTCATCCGGTAAAAAGTCGATATCCGCGGCAACGACTTCATTATTTTTAGTGTTTTTGGTTTCAGTCATCGGTTTCACCTCTCTGCGTCAAAACTTGCGCGGCTGCTTTCCAAGCTAAAGTGGCACATTTGATGCGCGCCGGAAACTGATGGACACCTTTTAAAACAGCAGCATCCCCCAGAATCTCCGCGTCAGGCACCGAACCATTGATAATCAAGTCAGAAAAAGTCTCGACCATCTGCTCAATTTCTGCAGGCGTTTTCCCTAAAATCTGCTCCGTCATCAAACTGGCACTTGCTTGCGAGATCGTACACCCGCTGCCGGAAAAGGCAACATCATCCACCCGGCCAGCCTGTTCGCGAATCTGCAAATGCAAAACATCGCCACAGCTGGGATTACGGACGGTTATTTCATGATCGAAATCGGTTAACGTACCATGATGCCGCGGGTGTTGGGCCTCGTCAAGAATGACCGCACGATACATTTGATCCAGTTTAGTCAACGCCATGGAAATACCTCCTTGCCGCCTGCACCGTTTCGACTAGCTTAGCAACATCATCAGCATTGTTGTAAACGCCAAAGCTTGCGCGAACGGTTGCCGGAACCCCTAATCGTGCCATCAACGGTTGAGCGCAATGATGGCCGGCACGAACGGCAATCTGCTGCTCATCTAAAAAGGTGGCCAGATCATGGGGATGAATACCTGCCAAGTTAAATGATACCGTTGCCAGACTCGCCTGATTGCCATAAATCGTGACGTCCGGTATCGCCGCCAACCCTGAACGCAACTGATCAGACAGGTCGTGTTCGGTTTTTAATACCGCTGCATCAACATTTTGCTTAAACCAGTGCAGCGCTGTCCCTAATCCGATCACACCGGCAATATTGGGCGTTCCGGCCTCATATTTAATCGGCCCCTCTGCCCAAGTGCTGACATCATCGCGGACTTCTGAAATCATTTCCCCGCCAAACTGAATCGGCGGCATTTTGGCTAGAAGATCAGCGCGACCATAAAGAACCCCGATCCCCGTTGGCCCATAAATTTTATGCCCGGAAAAAGCGTAAAAATCCGCACCTAATGTCTGCACATCAACGGGCAAATGTGCCACTGCCTGAGCGCCATCAACCACCACCACCGCGCCAACTGCATGCGCCTTTTTGGCAATGGCGGCAATCGGTAGCGTATCACCGGCAACATTAGTCACTTGGGCGATGGCAACCAAATTGGTCTCAGGCGTAATCGCTGCAAGCAAGGCAGGCACGTCCACCATCCCATCAGGATGCACTGGGGTCACTTCAAACTTGGCATGTTGACGCTTGGCTAATTGCTGCCACGGAATAAAGTTACTGTGATGTTCTGCACCGCTAACCACAATCCGTCCGCCTTCAGGAACTGCATGCGGTCCGAATGCACTCGCTACCAGATTCAGGCTATCAGTCGTGCCGCGCGTAAAGATGATTTCATCAGCACTTTTGGCACTCAGAAAATCCGCGACTTCCTGCCGCACACCTTCATAGGCCTCAGTCGTATCATAAGCCAGCTTATAAAGGCCGCGATGCACATTGGCATTTTCATTAATATAGTAGTTTTGCAGGCTATCCAGCAAGGCTTGCGGTTTTTGTGAGGTCGCCGCAGTATCTAAATAAACCAATCCTGGATGAGCCTTAAAAAAAGGAAATTGTTCACGCATCTTCAGCCACCAACGTTCGATCAATCGTTGCAAACAGTTCTTTCTTTAGCCGCTGATCATCAATCTCAGCCAAACCGCCTTCCAAAAAGCCGCGAATCACGAGACGTTTGGCTAACGTTGCTGAAAGACCGCGACTCATTAAATAGTAGAGTTGATCAGCATTGACGCGCGTCACCGAAGCAGCATGCCCCGCGGTGACGTCATTTTCATCAATGAGCAAAATCGGATTGGCATCGCCTTCAGCACGCGGCGACAGCATCAGTACCCGATTTTCCTGCTGGGCATCGCTTCCCCGGGCGCCTTTGACAATATGGCCAATCCCATTGAATAACAAATGGGCGCTCCCGGTAATGACACCGCGCTGGTTAATATGGCCAACTGTGTGCTGCCCTTCGTTGGTGACAGAAGTTGTGTAGCTGACACGCTGACTCCCTGAAGCCAACACGCCGACATTTACCGTTGCTTCAGCATTTTGACCTAATAAGCGGACGTCAACCCGATTCAGGCCGGAGTTATGCGAAAAACCGGCTAATGTCCAGTTAAGTTTAGCATTGTCAGCCAAAGTGGCGGTGCGATTAACCAAAACGGTATCCGCAGAGAAACTATCATAGCTTAACCAATTGACCTGAGCATCAGCTTCAATCACTAGCATTAACCAAATACCCAGCACATGGCCGCCACTAGCCCACTTTTCCTGGACGGTGACGTTAGCCCCCTTGCCAACATGAACATACAACAAGCCGCCAGCGTTCTTGGGACCAGTTAAGACAATCGGATCGTCCCCACTGACAAAATGCGCTGGAATATCGATAGTCGTTGCGCCTTGAGGTGATTGCAACAGCCAGGCATCAAGGCTCGTTTTGGGAGTAAATCGTTGCGCTTCGCTGGAGCCGGCAGCATAGGCAATGTCTTGAGGAGCATGTAAAATCACACGATCCTCAACGGCATCAGGTTGATTTTTTAAATAACGTGCAAGTGGAAATTTCGGCAGATTAGGTGCTGGTAAGGTGGTGGTCTCAACCATTCTGATCACCTACTTTAAGATGTTCATACCCAGTCTTTTCCAGTTCTTTGGCGAGCTCCGGGCCGCCGCTTTCGATGATCCGCCCGCCTTTCATGACGTGCACCACATCCGGAATAATATAATCGAGTAAACGCTGATAGTGGGTAATAATCATGCTGCCAAACTCAGGACCGCGCATCAAGTTGACGCCTTTTGCAACAATCCGCAGCGCATCAATATCCAACCCGGAATCAATCTCGTCCAGCAGGCCAAAATGCGGGTGAATCATCATCAGCTGCAGAATTTCGTTACGCTTCTTCTCACCGCCGGAAAAGCCTTGATTCAGGTACCGATCCGCCATTGACTCCGGCATTTCCAGCGTTGCCATGGTTTTATCCAATTGGTTCAAAAAGTCAGTAATGCGAATCTGGTCATCTTCTGGGCGCCGCGCATTGATTGCCGCCCGAATGAATTCAGCATTTGTCACGCCGGCTATTTCTTGGGGATACTGCATGCCAAGAAACAATCCGGCTCGCGCACGCTCATCCACGGCAAGATCGAGAATCGATTGGCCGTCAATCAAAATGTCGCCTTGCGTTACCTCATAAGCAGGATTGCCCATAATCGTTTCGGCTAGCGTTGACTTACCCGTACCATTAGGCCCCATGATCGCATGAATCTCGCCGGTTGCTAATTTTAAGTTAACGCCGGTCAGAATCTCCGGACGCTCTGGTTCAGCTTTAATTTTGACATGTAAATCTTTAATCTCAAGTGTATGCACAACGTTACCCCCGAATGGATTTGACTTTTAGTTATAGGGTCATTTTACGTCAGAAACAGTATACCGGCAAACACGGCAACTTTTTTTGCTTTCTATAAAGTTAATCGTTCATGGTTGTTTGGACGCGTGTAAAGGAAAAGGCAGCACTCAAACGAGAGTGCTGCCAAATCAGCTTAAATTCTAATGATGACTCTTGCGGGCAAAGAAGTCGCCGATGAATTGAACTAGGAAGACCAATGCCAAGATGAAGATCAAAGATACGATGATCACATCATATTGATAACGTTGGTAACCCACGGCGATAGCAAGGTTCCCGAGGCCGCCGCCACCGACCGCGCCTGCCATTGCAGTTAAGCCGATCACGGAAATAATGGTCAAAACCGAAACCCGAATCAATTCGGAAAGTCCTTCACGCAGATAAACCCGCCAGACAATTCCTAATGGCGAAACACCCATCGCCTCTGCCGCTTCAATCACACCTGGATCAACCGTTAACAACGCGTTTTGTACCTGCCGCGCGTAAAACGGGGTCGTGCCGGCGATTAAAGGTACCAATGCCGCAGTCGGCCCAATCCCCGTACCAACAATTGCTCGGGTCACGGGCGTCATAATCGCCAGCAAAATGATGAAAGGGACCGCTCGGAAAATATTAACCAATTTATCCAAAATAAAGTAAAACGGATGATTGGCAAGCAACCCACCTTCATCAGTCAAAACTAGCAAGATGCCGATGATAATTCCCAAGATACCAGCCACGATTGCGGTTAAAGCAGTCATATACAGCGTTTCGTTAATGGCTTGAGTTACGCCGCCATCACCGGACCAGATGGGAACAACGTTAGGAAAATATTTTGTAAAAAATTGTGCCATCTGCTTAGGCCTCCTTCTTAAGAATGTCTTCAATCTTGACATCCTGTTGTTCCAGATAATGAATCCCGGCATTAACATCCGCTTGAGCACCTGATAACACCACAATCAGATTGCCAAAAGGCGTGTCCTGCAGGATTTGAATATCACCAAACAAGATATTGGCGGTCACATGATAGCTTTCAAACAACTTGGCAACCAGCGGCTTATCCGCAGAATCTCCTACATACGTTAAGCGCAATAGCCGGTCATTAGCACCCAGATTCTTAACTGCCGGCTGCTGCATCACGGCTTCAATTGCCTGATCCAGTTGCAAAGTTGTATCAATGAAATCTTTAGTCAACTGTTGCTTAGGATCAGAAAAGACTTGCAATAAGTCACCACGCTCAATGATCGCGCCGGCATCCATCACGGCGACCCGATTACAAATCTGCTTCACCGCTTCCATTTGGTGGGTAATGAGAACAATGGTCAGTCCCAGCCGTTTGTTCAGCGACTGCAGTAATTCCAGAATCGAACTGGTCGTTTTAGGATCCAACGCACTCGTCGCTTCATCTGAAATCAAAATCTCAGGATCAGAAGCAAGCGCCCGCGCAATACCGACGCGCTGCTTTTGGCCACCGGATAATTGGGCCGGATAAGCATTGGCGCGATCTGTCAACCCAACGAGGTCTAACAGCTCAGCAACCTTCTTTTGAATCTCCTGCTTGGACTTGATACCTTTTAGCGGAAACGCAACATTATCGGCAATGGTGCGGCTATTCATCAAATTAAAATGCTGGAAAATCATCCCGATCCGTTTACGTTCTTTACGTAATTCTGCCGGTGATAAAGCAAGCATATCCTGTCCTAATACATGAATGCTGCCGCCAGTTGGCCGTTGCAGTAAATTGATTGTCCGAACAAGTGTGGACTTACCGGCGCCTGAATAGCCGACAATGCCATAAATGTCGCCGCGGTTGACGGTTAGGTTTACATGGTCAACGGCATGGACTGAACGGTTTTTACCGTGGAATTCGACGTCCACATCTTTTAAAGTCACAACTGCTTGATCTGACATAATTGTCCCCGTTTCTAATTAAAACTTATAGTTCCAAGCCGGTAATGTTGAACCTTTATAAACCTTCTTCAACAATTCAGCTGTCCGCTTTGTCTGATAGGCCTTAACAATCTTCTTATAGGTTGCATTGTTCTTATCCTTAGAAGACTTAGCAGCGATAAAGTTGACCCACGGCTTGGATTGGCTCGTAATCTTTTCAACGGCAATCGCGTTGGACGGTTTCAGATTAGCTGCTGCGGCAATATCATTGTTGACAACCGCAACGGCCACATCGTTCAATGAGCGTGCTGTTTGGGCGGCATCCAGTTCCGTGAATTTCAAGTTAATCTTGTTTGAAGTAATATCGCGGATCGTTGGTGAAGCAACGCCTTTCTTCAAAGTGATTAACTTATTTTGTGCCAAAAGTTGTAATGCGCGGCCTTCGTTGGATGGATCGTTTGGCAAGGAAATCTGATCGCCTTGCTTAACCTCTTTAAGTGACTTGATTTTATTGGAATACGCACGCATTGGGCCGATATAAGTATCGCCAATATCGGCAATCTTGGTATTGTGCTTCTTATTCCAGTTATTCAGGAAATTATGATGCTGAAAAGCGTTCAGTTGAATATCGCCATCTTCAAGTGCTTGGTTCGGCTGGTTATAATCAGTAAACTGCACCAACTTAATGGTGACGCCTTGCTTCTTCAAGCGGGACTGAATATCGGTCCAGATTTCTTTGTCAGTACTCATAATGCCGACTTTAACCGTCTCATTCTTACTGGAACTCGATGACGACTTACCGCACGCCGCCAAGACGAAGACAGGTAAAACCAATGCAAGGGTTATAATGGCTCTTTTCCAAAACTTCATAAACTTTTTCCTCCTCGTTCGGGTCACAAACAATATGTGTCAGCAATTTGCCGAAAATTAAAAAAAACCCGCTTCCAAAACAATGTTTTAGAAGCGAGTTAACTCGCGGTACCATTCTAATTCGACGCCAAAGCGCCCTCAGTAACAGGCAATAACCTGTGTGCGGAATAATGACCGCCAGCCATCATCGCTTAACCAATGCTCAGCGATGCCGATCAATGAGCCATCTTCAATTCAATCAACTACCCTGCTCTCAGCCAACCAGGTTTTCTGTACAGTCTCATCAAATCTACTCACTCATATCATTCGTTTCCCTAAATGAATTAAATCGATTCTAGACGATAAAAGTGGTCATTGTCAAGTAAAAAGTAAAGTAAGCGCGAGCCGGCGCGGTTAGGGACCGGAGTGTAAGTGGCCTTGGTCGTGATGGCCGGGCTTTGGCCATTGCGACCAAGGTCCTTACATGCAGGTCCCTGCGCCGGGGAGCGCGTTATGGGCGTAAGCTAGAATGTCAGCGGCCTCAGACGTGATGGCCCGCTCTTGGCCATTGCGACTCAGGTCCTTACACGCAGATTCCTGCGCCGGTGAACGCGTTATGGGCGTAAAGGCGGACTTGTGGCCTTGGGCGTGATGTCCCGGGTCTGGCCATTGCGACCAAGGTCCTTACACGCAGACTTCTACGCCGGGGAGCGCGTTATGGGCGTAAGCCAGAACATAAGCGGCCTCAGTCGTGACGACCCGGATTTGACCATTGCAAGCGAGGTACTTACACGCCCCGGAATCTCATCATGGTGAAGCATGAACCCCGCTCACATCCCCCAAAACAAACATCTAACTAAAACTTCTGCGTCCAAGCCGGTACTTCGCTTCCGTGATACAACTTTTCAATCAAATCAGCGATATCCTTAGTCCGAAAAGCCTTCACAATCTTCTTGTAAGTGGCGTTATTCTTATCTTTCTTATTAGCTACAAAGACGTTAATCCACGGTTGGCTTTGCTTATTCACTTTCTCAGTAAAGACTGCCTTCTTCGGATTTAACTTAGCATCCTGAGCAACGCCGGAATTAACAACAGACGCTGCCACATCCGGTAAAGAGCTGGCAGTTTGAGCAGCATCAACGGCTTTAAGTTTCAGATTCAATTTATTGGTGGTCACATCGCGCGTTGTCGACAAAGCCACTTTCTTGTTAAGCTTGATCAACCCAGCTGTTTGCAGCAATTGCAGCGCACGACCTTCATTTGTCGGATCATTTGGTAAGGCAATTGTGTCGCCTTGCTTAATTTGGCTGATTTTCGTGATCTTTTTGGAATAAATGGCTAGCGGTGCAATAATGGTCTGCCCAATGCTAACCAAATCAGCGTTATGGGTTTTATTCCAGTTATTCAAGAAATATTGATGCTGGAATAAGTTCAAGTCAATATCATGATCTTTCAAAGCGGTGTTGGGCTGGTTGTAATCTGAAAACTGAACAATCTTAATATTGATTCCTTGCTTCTTAACTTTCTTGGCGACTGCCTTTAAAACGCGATTATCAGCACCGACAACCCCAATCTTGACCGTTGTCTGCTTCTGACTGCTAGCTTGACTGCCACTTTTTCCGCAGCCTACCAAAATCAATCCTAAAAGAACCACCGTTGCAAAAATTTTCCAGATACGCTTCATCCTGCATCCTCCTCATTTGTTTGCACCAAGTACGATTTATTAACTTGCCGCATTTACCTGAAATCGCCAATCAATGAACCCAATAAAAAAAGCCCACCCCTAACAGTTGCTGTTAGAAGTGAGCTTTGGCCCACGGTACCATTCTAATTGGCCACGAAAAACGCGACCCACTCACCGGACGTATTCATCCGGGAGCACGATAATGGGCGCCAACCATCACAGCCTTGCAAAAATGCTCGGTGTGCCGTGTGCACTAAGCCATGTTCATGATCACTCACAACCCTGCTCTCATCACTACAGGTTTTCTGTACTGTCTTGCGATCACTACTCACTCAGTCCGTTTATCATCAATTTCAAGTTTGTATTCATGAGTTTAGCACAAATTTCTTGGTAGTCAATCATTGAATTTTAATTCAAAAAGAGTGTAAGCTGTCTTCAACACCGACATGACATTTTCAAATCGCCAATCACACAGCCGGCATACGGAAAGGATGATCAAACATGACAGATCCCATTGCGTTTTTGCAAAAACTAATCCAAATTGACTCTGCAAATGGAAACGAACTTGCAGTAGCCCGCGTTTTGCAAGCTGAACTCGAAGCGGCCGATATTCCAACCAAATTGATCCCATACAAAGATGATCGGGTCAATTTAGTCGCCCAGCTCAATCACGGTGACCGCGTATTAGGCTTCACCGGCCATGAAGACGTGGTGAGTCCCGGCGATGAGAACGCCTGGACCTATCCGCCTTTTTCCGGAAAGATCGTGAACAACACCATGTACGGTCGCGGCACCGATGATATGAAAAGTGGGCTAGCAGCCATGACCTTGGCACTGATCCACCTTAAGCAAAGCGGCTTTGCCCATCCGCTGCGTTTCATGGCCACGGTCGGTGAAGAGTTTGGTGCAATGGGAGCGCGCCAACTCACCGAACAAGGTTATGCCGATGACTTAGCCGGACTCGTGGTAGGCGAACCAACGAACAAATTGCTAAAATACGCACACGGCGGAACGGTTAACTACGAAATTGACAGCGAAGGCGTTTCCGTCCACAGCTCCCGGCCGGAAAAAGGCGTTAACGCAATTGAAGGGTTGGTGGCATTTTCTACTCGCGAACCGCACGCCTTTGATCAGGCCCCTGATGATCCTGACCTTGGTCCATTCCGCCACTCCATTACCGTGATCAAAGGCGGCGATCAAGTCAACACCATTCCTGCCCATGCATACTTACGCGGCAACTTGCGCCCGACTCCTGCAGCAAATATCGAATTAGTCGTCGGGTTATTGGAAAAATTAGTCGATCAGGCAAATAAAGCCACCGCCGCTAACTTGACGTTGAACGTTTTACATCGTTTTTTGCCGGTACACTCTGACAAAAACGGGCATCTCGTGACAACCGCTAACGAAGCCATTGCCGCTGTGACTGGTAAGCCAGCCGAGTTAGCGGTGGCTTTTGGCGGAACCGACGCGTCAGAATTCATCCGTTCCGATAACCAGTTTGACGTGATTGTCTATGGTCCCGGCGATAATCATTTCAGTCATCAGATTGACGAACATGTTGATTTAGATAGCTACACGACAGCGATTAAAACTTACGAAGAAATTGCCAAACGCTTTTTTGCCTGAAGCTCAAGTCCGCCACTTATGGCAGTGTTAATAACCTTTTCCAAAAGTCAAAAGCAGCCGAGTCATTATCGTTGACCCGACTGCTTTTTTTACGCTGTGAGAAGTCACAACACGATTGATTGCTGGCGCTTATTTGGTTGAAACCGTGACAGCCCAATTATCGTTATGATCGGTTTCGTCTAACAAAGCAGGTTTATCGCTGAGCTCACGATGAACATCAACAACCGTACCAGCCAGCGGTGCCTCAAGATCTAGCACGGCCTTTTCAGCTTCCACACTCAAGAAGGGTTTGCCCACGGTTAAGCTGGTACCAATTTCAGGCAGGTCCACAAACCTGATCTTGCCCAACGCTTCCTGAGCTTCTTGCGTCAAGCCCAAGCGAACTTGTCCTGCAGCCAATTCATCTTGCCAAAAATACGTTGTCGCCATTATAATCTCCCCTATTCAAAATCTTCTGTGTCCCGGCTGAACATATAGCTCGTGTGATGATAACGCATGGATAGTACCATCCCAACCGATAACATATTCGCCAATAAGAATGATCCCCCTTGCGAAATGAACGGTAACGGAATCCCTGTCAGTGGCAACAAGCCAATATTCATACCGATATTTTCAAACACATGGAATAAGATCATCATGATGACTCCTGTCGAGATATAAGCATAGAACTCATTTTTGGTGTCAAATGTCACCCGAATCATCTGATAGATCAACATAAAGTATAACAGAATCAACACAGCCGCGCCGATAAATCCGAACGCCTCACCGATGACCGAGAAAATCATATCCGATTCCCGAACCGGAACCGCAACGGCGATATGAAACGCGCCTTTCCCGGTTAATTGTCCGGATCCGATCGCTTTCATCGACTGCCACAATTGATAACTGTCGCCACTTGTGCTGCCAGAAGGGTTCAACCATGAGTCAATCCGCGCAAACTGATACGTCTTAAAGCCAATGGATCCAAGGAAAGACCGCCCCCACGATTGGGTTACCAGCAAGATTGCCAGCGTTCCAATGGCTGCCCCAATTAAAGCGATGGGCAATAAAATGCGCCAGTTAATGCCGGCAACTAAAGTGACCCCGGCAAAAATCGCCAAAAATACCAGCGTTGTCCCAAAGTCATTTTGTAACTTCATCAATATCGCAATCGGCAAGGTCCATAAAACCATGCGTCCGATCAGCTGCCAATCATGCTGAATCGTGTGCGAAAAAGCGGCATTGTGCTGGGTCACGACCCGACTCAGCATCAAAATATACGCAGGTTTCATAATCTCTGAAGGCTGAAAACTAACCGGTCCCAAAGCAAACCAGCTTTTAGCCCCTGTATTAATCGCCGTCGTTTTATCATAAAAAATCAAAACGGCAATCATCAAGAAAATGCCAATCCCGTAAAGATAAGGCGCAATCCGCCAAAGTTGCTCAGCGTCAAAACGCATCACAAAGAAAATTCCGATGCCGCCAATCACGTACCAAGCAGCCTGCATGATGGTTGCGCGAACCGGATTTTGAAGCGTTGTCGTATCATGAGCGGTCGCCAAATAAATCGAGACTAGTCCAATCAAAGCCAGCAGCATGACCGACAGAATAATACCGTAGTCGATGCGATCGCCTTCAGAATTGGATTTGATTTCATGCGATTCCACGGCCAGCCTCCTTACACCACATTCATGAACCCATTGCCACACCGTTAAAAGCTAGGTTAGTCATTCACCTACAGTGTTTCGCTAGGTTATTGTTACCGTTATTTTAACAAAAGAAAATTGCTCAGCCTTGATGCAAATGATATTCCGCAATTAAAGCATTCACTGCATCATCAATATTTTTAAAGCGATTGGGTTTGTTAGAACCGGCAACATAAGCGGCAAACCGCGTGCCATCCGGTTCGATAAAACCAATCTCCTGATCGCCGATTCTTAAGACAGAAACCGTGTGGCCATTGCGGGTTTCATCCATCTGTGCGACTTTAATATTTTTTTCTTTAGCCATGATGGCCTCCTAGCTTGCGATTAAGATTTTGAATGTCACTAAGATCCAAATCATTTTCGGGATGCGGATTACGCCGCAACGTAAAATAAGCTGGCACCGGATCTAGCCCACCTTTAACAAAGGGGTTGCATCGTAAAATCCGAGCAATCCCCATTAAAAATCCTTTTACCGCCCCATGTCGTTGCAATGCCTGAATCATATACGTCGAACAAGTCGGATAATACCGACAACTCGGCGGAAATAACGGGGAAATAAATCGCTGGTAGCCCCGCACCAGCCAAGTCAGGATTTGTTTCATGTCCACTCCTAACGTAAGAAGTTAAAGAAATGGATCCAGGTTGAAGGCAAAAACACCTTAAATGGATTATCGCCACCCATACCAAAGCCGATTAACAAGCCCAAAATCAAGGCAATCAACGCAATAATCAGCCAAATCTTGACGTGATGAAAAACGCGTTTAGGATATTGCGAGTCCATAAGTGACAACTCCTAGTATTGGCGATGATGTTCAATATTGTCTAATAACACGCCTGTTCCCAGTGCCACTGCATCTAAAGGATCGTCAGCCAGCAGAACCGGTACTTTCAATTCGTCGGCAAATAGCTGTGAAATACCTTTCAATAAGGCACCACCGCCTGTCAGCATGATACCGCGATCAATAATATCAGCCGAAAGTTCCGGCGGGGTCTTCTCCAAAACCCCTTTGGCGCCATCAATAATCGCCATCATGGTCTCATGTAACGCATCTGACACTTCAGCTGAGGTTACCGAAACCTCGCGTGGCAGTCCGGTTGCAATATCGCGACCCCGAACTTCAATCGTTTCTTTAGGATCGGCATCATAAACCGCACCGATCTTGATCTTGATTTGTTCGGCAGTATGTTCACCAATAATCAGCTTGTGCTTGTTCTTTACGTAAGCAGCAATGGACGCATCCATTTTATCGCCAGCTAACCGCAGTGAACGACTGGTAACAATCTCCCCCAGCGAAAGCACGGCAATATCGCTGGTCCCGCCACCGATATCAATCACCATGTTTCCTTGCGGCTGGAAAATGTCCAATCCTGCTCCGACCGCTGCTACCTTAGGCTCAAACTCAAGGTAAACATGGCGGCCACCAGACTTTTCCGCCGCCTGGATAATAGCCTTTTGTTCAATGTCTGTAATATTAGTAGGGGCACAAATCAAAATATTTGGTTTTGAAAAAACGCCTTTTACATTTAATTTGTTAATGAAATATTCAAGCATTGCTTCGGTAATGTCGAAATCAGCGATCACGCCATCTTTTAATGGGCGAATTGATCGAATGTTACCCGGTGTGCGCCCAACCATTTTGTAGGCTTCTGTCCCAACTGCCAGCACTTTGCCGGTATGGGTATCAATGGCGACAACGGACGGCTCATTCAAGACGATGCCTTTGCCTTTAACATTGATTAGTACATTGGCCGTCCCTAAGTCGATCCCAATATCTTTTGCCATGGGTATATATCTCTCCTCGTAAATTGACTAACTATCGCATTATAACATAGTTAAGACGAGGTTTTTATAGGAAAAGTTTAGGTAAGTTTAAAGCTGCTTGAACCAGTGATAAAAAGAAGGAACTAACTAAATAACCTAAGCCAACTGCCATAAAAAGTAACAGCACCTGTGCCTCGCGAACATGATTGGCCTTAATAAACTGCTCAAAGCGTAATGCATTCAACGCCCGAAATGCCACCATGATGAAAACAAAATGGGAAACAAGGGTTATGGCAGCATTTAGGCCGATTTCCTGAAACATGCGATCACCTCACAGAACATCTTCCCGCACTTTCAACAATCACGCAAGCCTAAGTGAGCGTGAGCCAGCCCGGTTAGAAACCGGAGCAGAAGCGGCCTTGGGCGTGACGGCCCGAGCTTGGCCATTGCGCCCAAGGTCCTTATGTGCAGGTTTCTGGGCTGGCGAACGCGTTATGGTGAGTGCGAGCCGGCGCGCTTAGAAGTCGGAGTGTAAGTGGCCTTAAGCGTGATGGCCAGGCTTTGCCATTGCGCTTAAGTTCCTTACACGCAGACTTCTGCGCCGGGGAGCGCGTTATAGAAAGTGAGCGTGAGCCAGCCCGGTTAGAAACCGGAGCATAAGCGGCCTTGGGCGTGATGGCCCGGGCTTGGCCATTACGCCCAAGGTCCTTATGTGCAGGTTTCTGGGCTGGCGAACACGTTATGGTGAGCGCGAGCCGGCGCGCTTAGAAGTCGGAGTGTAAGTGGCCTCAGGCGTGATGGCTCAGGCTTGGCCATTGCACTCAAGGCACTCACACCTCGACTTCTGCATCCGGGGAGCGCGTTATGGCATATGCCGAGCTTGGGATTAGGATCGTAAAAAAACCAACCCATTCAAAAAAAGTGTCCTATTTTTCCGTTAAGTTTGGAAAATAAGACACCTTCTTTTGCGCCTGTGTGTCAATCCAGCCACATTGGCGTATCAAGGTGATTATCGTGGAGCTAACGCCGCAACGACTGATCACCTTCCAATCACTGACTAGTGACTGGTTTTAACGTTGATCCGGTTGATTGCCCGTCGTAGTGCGACTTGCGCCCGCCGTAGATCATCTTGGTTATTTTCATCCTTGGCCTGAGCGATCCGCTTCTTGGCCCGGTCACGTGCAGCTTGCGCACGACTAAGGTCAATATCGCGTTCACGCTCGGCTGAATCAGCGACAATAGAAGCAACATTATCTGAAACTTCCATAAAGCCGCCATTCACCGCAATTGAGTCGTTATGATCACTTGAATCAACCCGCTGAACGTCAACTTCCCCTATTTCAAGGGGCGTGACAATCGGCTCATGATTCGCCATGATCCCCAATTCACCGGCGACCGAATGAACGACTAACATCTTTGCATGATGGTCATATACCAAACCATCAGGCGTCACGATGTTAACCCGCAGAACATTGCTCGTTTCTGCCAAAACGCGTCGCCTCCTTAGTTAGCTGCAGCTTGTGCAGCTGGCTTTTCGTCAGCATCCGTGTCCTGATCATTAGGAGCAAAGCCCATCTTTTTAGCCTTTTCAACGACTTCTTCAATCCGTCCAACTGAACGGAATGCATCTTCTGGATAGTCATCGTACTTGCCTTCCAGAATTTGTTTAAAGCCTTTGACCGTTTCTTCAACCGGTACATAAGAACCCGGCTGACCAGTGAACCGTTCCGCAACGTTAAAGTTCTGTGACAGGAAGAATTGAACCCGACGAGCACGGGCAACGATAACCTTTTCCTCGTCTGATAATTCATCCATCCCTAAGATAGAGATAATATCCTGCAACTCACGGTAACGTTGGAGAACCTGTTGGACTTCTGTTGCGACTTTATAATGTTCTTCACCGACAATTTCCGGGGTCAAAGCACTTGAAGATGACTCCAGCGGATCCACAGCCGGATAAATCCCTTGTTCAGTCAAACGCCGCTCCAAGTTAGTCGTGGCATCCAAATGGGCAAATGTTGTCGCTGGCGCCGGATCGGTATAGTCATCAGCAGGAACATAAATCGCCTGAATCGATGTAACCGATCCTTTTTTAGTCGACGTAATCCGTTCCTGCAACTGACCCATTTCAGTAGCCAACGTTGGCTGATAACCAACAGCTGAAGGAATCCGACCAAGCAAGGCCGAAACTTCAGAACCAGCCTGGGTGAACCGGAAAATGTTGTCGATGAACAGCAGGACGTCTTGACCTTCGACATCACGGAAGTACTCCGCAATCGTCAGTCCAGTCAAGGCAACCCGCATCCGGGCACCAGGCGGCTCATTCATCTGACCAAAGACCATCGCTGTATTCTCCAGAACGCCGCTTTCCTTCATTTCGAAGTAAAGGTCGTTCCCTTCACGGGTTCGTTCGCCGACCCCGGTGAAGACGGAGATGCCGCCATGCTCTTCAGCAATGTTATGAATCAGTTCCTGAATCAAAACGGTTTTACCAACACCGGCACCACCGAAAAGTCCAACCTTCCCGCCTCGCAGGTAAGGTTCGAGCAAATCGATGACTTTGATGCCAGTTTCCAGAATCTCAGAACTGGTATTCAAATCTTCAAATTTTGGTGCATCACGGTGGATGCTGTCACGCCGATGATCAGGTCCAAAAGCCTCACCGTCATCGATCGGGTCACCCAATACATTGAACACGCGACCCAGTGTGTCTTTACCGACAGGCACTGAAATCGGACCGCCAGTATCTTCAACCGCCATGCCGCGTTGCAAACCATCAGTCGAATCCATCGCGATAGTCCGCATCACACCATCACCCAGTTCCAGCGCAACTTCCAGCACAAGCTGAGAGCCGTCCTTACGGGTAATCGTCAAGGCGTTGTTAATTTCTGGCAAATTGTCATTGATTGGGAAGGCTACGTCGACAACAGGACCGATCACTTGCGCGATTTTACCAGTTGAATTTGGCATATTCGTCCTCCTGTTGTAAAAGTGAGCGTGAACCAGCGCGCTTAGAAGTCGGAGTGTAAGTGGCCTTAAACGTGATGGCCCGGTCTTGGCCATTGCGGCTAAGGTCCTTACACGCAGACTTCTGCGCTG